>CAZGYL010000164.1:0-9608 GCA_964529985.1 uncultured Planctomycetia bacterium
GAACTTTGCCTCAGGGAACTTAGCCGCTTCATGGGGAAACTGCCTGAGCCCGATCGCTGGTGGATATTCCGCTACACCGAAGGCATATCGCAGTATCCTCCAGGCCACCTGGCGCGGCTTGCAGCCGCTCGCCTCGCTCTGAGCTGCGATCTTCCGGGGGTAGTGCTTGCGGGCAGCTCGTTTGAGGGAATATCGATTAACCTCTGCGTGGTTCAAGCGGGCCGTGCGGCTGCGGAACTTACGGAGAGCCGCCGCCTGCGGCCCGATTGACTTGAGCCGAGCATGGCTTACGATAGAGCGTTTTGCCCTGGAAAGATCCTGTACAGAGCACCGCCGCAGAGCTCTCGCGGTGCGCTGCGGCGCTTGTAGTCGACTCCTTCCGGCCGTTTGAAGCGGTTTTTACCCATGGACGATGTCGGAATTCTAAAACAAGCGCTCCCCTACCTCAGGGAGTACCGTGGAAAGACCTTTGTGGTCAAGTTCGGGGGTGAGATCCTCGGTGAGGACGGCAACTTCGAGAACTTGGCCGCGGATCTGAGTCTGCTTTACCAGCTTGGGATCAAGATCGTGATCATTCACGGGGGCGGTCCGCAGCTTACCGCCTTCGCGAGGCGCCTGGGGGTCAAAGCGCGCAAGATAGCCGGCAGGCGTATTACGGATGACCAGACCCTGGAAATCGCAAAAATGGTTTTTGCCGGTCTGTCTACGGACATAATAAGCGCGCTGCGTAAGCACGGAACGCCGGCTGTGGGCCTCTCGGGCGTCGACGGCGGGTTGATAACGGCGCGCAAGCGGCCTGTACGGAAAATGCGTGATCCGGAGACGGGCGGTGAGGTGGAAGTCGATTTCAAGAACGTGGGCGACATAGTCAAGGTGGATCCAACGATTCTTGAAGTACTCCTTGAGAACCGGTTCGTGCCCGTTGTAGCGTGTCTGGGCGCCGATCAAGAAGGAGCGGTCTTGAACATAAATGCCGATACGATCGCAAGCCGCATAGCTCAAAGGCTTCACGCTGAAAAGCTGTTTTCCCTCTCCAATGTAAACGGAGTTCTGCGCGACCCTGATGACCCTGAAAGCAAGTTTTCCTACCTCACGGTAAGCGCCGCACGGCAGGCCATACGCGACGGCATTATCCGCGGCGGCATGATTCCCAAAGTGGAAACCAGCATCGAAGCCGTGGAGAACGGAGTGGGACGCGCGTACATTTTGAACGGCTTTCAAAAGGATGCACTCATAAGGGAAGTGTTCACCCGCGGCGGCCATGGAACCATGATCATCCGGGACGACGAGGAGCAGACTTACCTGGGCGGCGGCTGACGGCCCGGTGCGCAGTCTCGGAGCGGCTTGCTGCGCTTCTACAAGAAAGAGGTACTGAGAGATGGCCGGGAAAGCGTTGTGGGAGGGCCCCCTTCACGGGGATCTGGACCCCGCCTTTTCGCCCATGAACGCCTCAATCGAGGTGGATAAGCGGCTCTGGCCTCAGGATATCGCTGTAAACCGCGCATCCCTCAAGGCGCTCAAGAAAGCGGGCTTGGTTACTGACGGGGATTACAAAGCACTTCTCAGCGGCCTGAAAAAGGTTGAGCAAGCTCTTGCTTCAGGCGAACTTCCTTTCCGCACCGAGCTTGAAGATATACACACACATATAGAACGAGCCCTTGCAGAGCATGTCGGGCCTAAAGCGGGGGTTATTCATACAGGGCGCAGCCGCAACGACCAGGTGGCCACCGATACGCGTCTTTTTGTAAAGGAGGCGTGCGGCTCCTTCCGCTCCGAGATCAACCGCTTCCTTCTGGCCGCCGCTGATCGAGCTGAAGAAACACTGGACGTGATCCTTCCCGCCTACACGCACCTTCAAAGGGCGCAACCGGTGCTTTTCGCCCATTGGCTTCTGGCCTACGCGCAAATGCTGCTTCGCGACCGGGAGCGCTTCGCCTTCGCCGAAAAGCAGGCCGACAGCCTGCCGCTGGGCGCCGGAGCGGGCACGGGGAATCCTTTCGGCCTGGATCAAGAGCTTATGGCCGGGGAACTCGGTTTTTCGCGCGTCTGCCAGAACAGCCTGGATGCAGTCTCAGATCGCGATTTCGTGCTTGACTTCTGTTATGCGGCCGCAGTGCTTCAAATCCACCTTTCGCGGCTGTGTGAGGATTTGGTCATTTGGAGCTCCAGCGAATTCGGATTCGTGCGGCTTGCTTCCGGACTTACCACCGGAAGCAGCATGATGCCTCAGAAGCGCAACCCTGACAGCGCTGAACTCGTACGAGGCAAAACCGGCCGGGTCGTGGGGAACTTGACGGCTCTTATGGTCTTGCTCAAAGGGCTTCCAATGACATACGACCGTGACCTGCAGGAGGACAAGGAACGGCTTTTCGACAGCGTAGATACCGCATTGGCGTCGCTGCGGGTCATGGAGAGGGTCGTGCGGACCATGGAGGTGGACCGCAAGCGCTGCGAGGCCGCTCTCAGCGAGGGCTATCCGGAGGCCACCGCGGTTGCGGATTACCTCACCCGGAAAGGGCTTCCCTTCCGGAGCGCTTACGAGATTGCAGGCAGGATCGTAGCCGATCTGCTCGCCTCCAACCGCCGCTTCCAGGACTTAAGCCTTAAGGAATGGCGCTCGTACAGCGAGCTTTTCGAGCCTGATGTCGAAAAAGCCATAAAGCCGGAAGCTATGGTCGAAGCTCGAAACGGTATCGGGGGAACAGCTCCCGCAGCCGTTAAGCGACAAATCCAAGACATAAGATCCCAGGTCAAGTAAGGTCTGTCAAAAGGAGGCACCGTGGCGAAAAGCGGAAAAAAAGAAAACGGAAAAAAGGTGGTGGTTGCTTATTCGGGAGGTCTTGATACCTCCTTCTGCCTTGCTTACCTGCGAAAAGAACTCGGCTACCAAGTCATCAGTGTGACCGCTGATACAGGCGGCTTCACCGCCGAGGAGCTGAAAGAGCTCGAAGAACGGGCGCGTGCACTGAAGGTCCTCGAGCACCACACCGTACCTGCAAGAGACGAAGTCTACGACAGGTACGTCAGCGTGATTATCAGGGGAAACGTCCTGCGGGGTCACGTCTACCCGCTTTGCGTTGCAGCTGAACGGGTCGTCCAAGCTGAGGTTACAGCCAGAGTTGCTCGTCAGGTGGGCGCCCATGCGGTGGCGCATGGATCTACGGGTGCCGGGAACGATCAGGTGCGGTTCGACACGGCATTCCAGGCGCTCGTTCCCGATCTTGAGATCTTGGCCCCGGTACGCCGACTCGGCTGGTCAAGAAGTCAGGAGTACGAGTACCTCAAAGCCGAAGGAATAGAGCTTGACGTTACTGTGCGCGACTACTCGATCAACGCCGGCCTTTGGGGCGCAACCGTCGGCGGGAAAGAAACCCACAATCCATGGAAGGAGATCCCCGAGTCGGTTTGGCCGTGGCCCGTTCAGGAAGGTAGAGAACCGCGTAACGTGACGATTGAGTTTCAAGACGGGCTCCCCCGGGCTGTTGACGGCCGAAGCGGGACAGGCCCTCAGCTGGTGGGTCTTCTCAACGAGCTCGCTGCGCCGTACGGCTTGGGGCGGGGAATACACTTGGGCGATACTGTTTTGGGGATCAAAGGCCGCGTGGCGTTTCAGGCTCCTGCGGCCATGATCCTCATAAGTGCGCACCGTGAGCTTGAAAAGTTGGTCCTTACAGGGTGGCAGCGCTATTGGAAAGACCTTGCAGGCGATTTTTGGGGAAAGCTCCTTCATGAAGGTCATGCTTATGATCCCGTGCTGGAGGACCTCCGGGCGTTGATAGAGCACTCGCAAGACCGCGTCTCCGGCGAGGTGAGGCTGCGCTTCGCCCCGGGCCGCTTCGAGGTAACCGGCGTGCGAAGCCCCTTCAGCATGATGAGCAGGGAGGCCGGGCTGTACGGCGAAGAGGCCCAGCTTTGGACCGGCGCGGACGCAGCGGGATTCGGAAAAATCCTGGGCATTCAAGCGCGACTGTGGCGCCAAGCGGGATTGCAGGCCGATTAAGCCTGGCAGAAGCGTTAATGCGCGCCTTGAGCGCAGCGATGAGTTCGGAAGAGCGGAGTGACATATGGCGGAAGGAAGTTCACCACCTCAGGATTCCGGGGCGGTGCGGATAAAAACGCTCGAGGTCCATAAGATCGCCTCGGTGACCTCTCCGCTCGCACTTCCCAAACGCCTCGCAGTCGCGCCGCTCCGGCGGCCTGTTGCGGACGGCGATGTGGTTGTCGTTAGAGCGGAAGCGGAAAAGCGCATTTACGGAGACCTGGAACTTGCTTCCGGCAGGATGGCCAAGATCTTCCGCGGCGATCTCATTGTGGGGGCATTGGGCACCCGCCGTGCACTCAAAGGTTATGTGGGAAGGAGGCCAGTGGAACTGGGACCGGGAGACAAGCTGGCGATTCTGAACCTCGGCGGGGTGCTCGGCGTACCCGAACTTCCGGATCACCCCGACTTGGGTCCGCCGTGTCCGGTCCGAGTTGAAGGTTTCGTCCTTGATGAGAAAGGCCGCGTCGCTTCGGTTGCACATACAGGGCTTCCGCCGCGCAACGAAGTGCCTTCGGTTCCTCTCGTCGTTGTATCAGGCACGTGCATGGCATCCGGTAAAACAAGAACCGTGTGCGAAATAATTCATGAGGTCACCGAACGGGGCAAGCGCATAAACGCCGGCAAGCTGACCGGGATCGCCTGCCTGAGAGACCTCTACGCCATGAGCGATCACGGCGCGCGCCGCACGCTTTCGTTTCTGGACTGCGGTCTGGTTTCAACAGCGGGGGTTGAGCGGCCTGAGCGCGCCGTTCGCACAATCCTGGGGCACCTCGAATCGGACGGACCTGATCTTTTGGTGGTTGAATTGGGAGACGGCATTTTGGGCGAATACGGGGTGTTGGAGGTGTTGCGCGAGCTGCGGGAGTACCTCACGTTCCACGTTGTCTGCGCCACGGATCCCGTCGGAGCTTGGGGCGCCCACAAGCTCTTGTGCGGCGAGAGCATTCCGGTGGATCTTTTCAGCGGACCCTGTACCGACAGCGTTGTAGGAATCAGGTTCATTGAGGAAAATCTCGGCCTGCCGGGGGTGAACGCATGCCGCGATCCCGGGACTTTGGGAACGCTTGTGCTTAAAGGAGTGGAGGAGAAACGGTGATCAAGGTAGGTGTTTTCGGCGGCTCCGGGTATGCCGGAGGAGAGCTCCTCAGATATCTGCTCGGCCACCCCGAAGTCGAGGTCCTGTTTGTAACTTCAAGAAGCAATGCGGGAAAACCTGTCGGCGAAGTACTGCCCAATCTCCGCCCGTTTTGCAAACTGCGGTTTATAAGCCCGGATGAGGCTCAACTTGACGATCCGGATGCGGTTTTCCTCGCTCTGGAGCACAATGCCTCCCAGAAGCTTGTTCCTTCCCTTCTGAAGCGGCGTCCCGATCTGAAAATCATTGATCTTGCAGGTGACTTTCGAACTCCCGATCCCGAAGGCTACAAGCACTACTACGGGGTCGAACACAGCGCACCTGAACTGCTCGAACGTTTTGTATACGGCTTTACGGAAGCTTCGGCTGAGAAAATCCGCCGAGCCCGATTTGTTGCGAACCCCGGCTGTTTCGCCACTTCGCTCCTCTTGGGGCTTTGGCCCCTTAAGCGTGCAGGCAGGCTGGAAGGTACGATAGCCGTCACGGCGATCACCGGATCAAGCGGTGCAGGGCTTAAACCCCGCGATACCACACACCACCCCCACCGGGCAACCAACGTGAGGGCTTACAAGGTGCTTCGCCACCAGCACCTGCTGGAGGTGGAGCATTTCCTGGAAGAACCCGGCCTGCGCTTACTCTTCGTTCCTAAAAGCGGGCCGTTCGTCCGAGGTATCTTTACAACGTTTTTCTTTCCTCAACTTTCAGTTGAAGAACTCGGGCGGATTTACCGCGATGCGTACAGCGCCGCTCCGCTTATCGATATAGTGGAAGGTTCTCCCGAGTTGCGGCTTGTCCAGGACTCGCCGCGTGCAACGGTTGGATTTGCAGGAACGGAGCGCGATTCGGTCGGTTTCGTAGCCATCGACAACCTGGCCAAAGGAGCAGCCACTCAGGCGGTCCAAAACTTCAATCTCATGTTCGGCCTTAAAGAGACGGCGGGCCTTGAACGACCTGGTGGTTTCGTCTAGTGGAGTTTTTGTGGAAACTGCATGCATGGTAAGGCAGGAAACTGATGAACGAAAAAACTTCTCCCTGGATCGAGCGTGAAGAAGAGGTCCTTCTTCCCACTTACCGCAAGTTCCCCATCGCACTTGAGCGCGGTACGGGAGTCTATGTCTACGACGTTCAGGGGAATCGCTATCTGGATTTCTACGGCGGCCATGCCGTAGCGCTTTTGGGGCAATCCCACCCGGCGCTCGTCCAGGCGGTCTCACAGCAGGTGGCGACCCTTACCTTCTACTCGAACCTCTGCTATATGCCGATTCGAAGAGCTGCTGCAGAAGCACTCCTGGGGCTTCTCTACCCTTCAATGAGCCGCATCTTCTTTGTGAATTCCGGAGCCGAGGCCAATGAAGCCGCCTTGAAAATCGCCCGCCACCACACCGGACGGGAACGCGTGGTGGCAATGGAGAACAGTTTTCACGGCCGAACGATCGCTTGCCTCAGTGTGACCGGAATCGGTTCCTACAGGACGGCGTTTGTGCCGAACCTTGCCGGAGCGACCGACTTTGTGCCCTTCGGCGACGTCGCCGCTCTGCGGGCGCTTCAGCCGGAGAAGATTGCAGCGGTTATCGTAGAACCCATACAAAGCATGGCGGGGGCGGTGACCGCGCCTGCTGAGTACTTCAAGGAGCTCCGCGATTGGACCAGGCGCCACGGAATCGTTCTTATTTTTGATGAGATTCAGACAGGCTTCGGCCGCACCGGCAAAGCTTTTGCAGGCATGCACTGGGACGTTGAGCCGGATATCGTCACAATGGCCAAAGGCATTGCGGGCGGGATCCCGGCAGGAGCCTGCGCGGTTACAGCGGAACTTGCAGGCAAAGTCGGAGTGGGAGATCACGGAACCACCTTCGGGGGCGGCCCTATTGCTTGTGCTGCGATCAAGGCGGTATGCGATACGATAGTCCGGGAAAAATTGATCGAACATGCGCACCGCATGGGAACGTATCTAAGGGAAAAGCTCGCGGGCCTGCCCCTCGTGAAGGAAGTCAGGGGACTGGGCCTCTTGGCGGGATTCGTTACAGACAGACCGGCAAGGGAGATTCAGGCCGGACTGCTTGAGGCGGGTATCTTAGTGGGTACCTCGGTGGCGCCCGATGTGGTGAGGCTTCTTCCGCCTCTTACGATTCAGCTGGACCACATCGAAAAACTCGTTGAGGCCTTGGCCCGGCTTAAGCACTGAGTGGGAGCTGGAGGAGCCGCATGATGAAGCATTACTACAGGCTGGTCGACTTACCGACTGAGGAGGTCCTTTCGCTTCTTGACAGGGCGGTTTATTGGCGCCGGAACCCTCACGGAGAGGCTTTACGCCACAAAGAAATCGTGCTTCTTTTTTTGGACCCGAGCCTGAGGACGCGGGCCAGCTTCGAGGTTGCGGTCCGCAGTTTGGGAGGCCATGTTACGACTTTCGGCCCGGAAGCCATTTGGCCTCTTGAGTCCCTGCCGGGAGCCGTCATGGATCAAGACCGTGTTGAGCACGTCAATGAAGCCGCTGGTGTACTTTCGCGGTACTACGATGGAATCGGGATACGGAGTTTGGCGCGCTGGCGCAACAAAGGTGAAGACCTGCAGGATCTGACTCTGAGCGGATTTCTGGCAAGAGCTCAAGTGCCCACCTTCAACATGGAATCAGCGATGTATCACCCCTGCCAGGCTCTCGGCGATTTGCTTACGATACGGGACCTGCTTGAAGGTTTTGAAGGTCGGAAGATCACCATAACCTGGACGTACCACCCGCGGGCGCTCCCAATGTCGGTCACCAACTCCATTCTGCTTGCGACATGCAAAATGGGAATGAACGTGACCCTTGCGCACCCTCCTGAATTCACGCTTACCACCGGGATCATGGAGCTTGCGAAGGCCGAGGCCGAGAAAAGCGGAGCGACGCTTGAAGTATCGCATGACCGGCTTGAAGCGCTTCGGGGTGCCGAGATCGTCTACGCCAAGTCATGGGGAGGCCTGAAGCGCTACGAGGATCCCGCTCAGGAGGCGGCCGAACGCAACCGTTACCGCGATTGGATCGTCGACAGAGAAGCCATGAGCATGACACGGCGCGGCTATTTCATGCACTGCCTTCCTGTGAGGCGCAATGTCGTTGCAACGGATGAGGTCTTGGATTCCGCCGCTTCGGTTGTTATGCCGCAGGCGGAAAACAGACTTCATGTCCAAAAGGCGCTGATGGAATGGCTGTACGTTTAAG
Source organism: uncultured Planctomycetia bacterium (assembly GCA_964529985.1). GTDB lineage: Bacteria > Planctomycetota > UBA8108 > UBA8890 > UBA8898 > CAZGYL01. Next base: position 8,380 of record CAZGYL010000164.1, read on the forward strand.
AAACAGGTGAGGTTATGGGAAGCGAAAGCAGAAAAACCGCCCCCGAGCTTCTGGATATGTATTTCCTCAACATGCGCTCGGCCCTGCTTGAAACCGCTGCGGCGCTTGACCGGATCCAGAGGGGCCCCGGAGCCCCAGAGGCCTTGAATGATCCCAGGCTCCGGAAACTCCGCGCGGCCTGCGACATTTTGAAAGAACCGGATCCGGGCCGCGCGGAGCGCTTTCTGCTCCTTTTCTCCGAGCCCGAGCAATAAGGTGCGGAAGTGTGCAATGCGTAAAGCACTTTTCTGTGGTTTAACCGCCTCAGCGGATCTTCGGCCCGAAAACTTCATATCTGGGAAAACGCCATGTTTGTTATAGAACCGCACATTCACATGATCGCCCGGACTACGCAGGACTACGAGCGCATGGCCCGCATGCACACGGTGGCATGCTGCGAGCCTTCCTTCTGGGCCGGTTATGACCGCACATCGCCCGAAGCGTTTTACGATTATTTCACCCATTTGACCGAATTCGAGCCGAAAAGGGCGGCCGAATATCTGATCGAGCACTACTGTTGGATCTGCATCAACCCTAAAGAAGCCGACGACCTTAAGCTTTCGCGCGAAGTAATCGCATTCATCCCGGAGTTTCTGAAGAAGCCGACCGTTCTGGGAATAGGCGAAATAGGGCTGAATAAGAATACCCGCAATGAGATGACGATCTTTGAGGAACAGGTCGAGCTTGCTCTCAAGTACAACCAGCTCATCTGGATCCACACCCCCCACTTGGGCGACAAACTTAAGGGGACCAAGATGATGCTCGACTATCTGCGGGGGCACGGCGGTATCGACCCTGAGCGCGTTTGTTTCGACCATTGCGAAGAGCATACGATCCGGGCGGTCAGGGATGCCGGATTCTGGGCTGCTATGACCATTTACCCGGTGACGAAAAACTCCCCCTCCAGGGTGGTCGACATGCTTGAGGTCTATGGAATCGACCACATGCTTGTAGACGCCTCGGGCGACTGGGGGCCGTCGGACCCTGCCACCCTCCACGATGCGATTTTTGAGATGCGCCGCCGGGGACACAGTCTCAAGGACATTGAAACCGTCTTTTATAACAACCCCTGCTACTTCCTCGGGCAGTGTCCCAAATTCCGCCCGCGGCCTACTCAGTAGTGCCTCGTCCAATAACTACCGTCCGGTTTTGGCTTTTGGCCAAAACCGGACTCGGGGCGCCTGGCGGGA
>CAZGYL010000165.1:0-9574 GCA_964529985.1 uncultured Planctomycetia bacterium
GCGGAATGCTTGCTCCGAGGAAAGACGCGAGAAGACGAACTCCTCGGGGCACAGCCTTTGCCTTTTGACGGATCCACCGACTCTAAAGACGCCAGCACCATAGCCGGCCCACGCAGCCTCCACTAAGGGCCCCTCTGACACTCAACGACCTACTCAGCTTCTTACGGGGGCACCCTTGGGTGCGGAATGCTTGCTCCCAAAAAAGACGCGAGAAGGCCAACTCCTCACGGCGCAGCGAGCGAACCTAAGCGTCTGGCCGGCCTAAACGTATCGCAAGGGATAGCTCTTCTCACGTCTTCTTTGCTCGCGCATTCCTTAAATCCAGTGGGTGCGGAATGCTTGCTCCGAGGAAAGACGCGAGAAGACGAACTCCTCGGGGCACAGCGGACGATTTCAGGCGCTTGACCGCAGCAGGATGCCTCAACGGGATAGCTCTTCTCGCACCTTCCCTCCTCGCGCATTCCTTAAGAGCGGGGGCGGGCATGGCGGTACATACCACCATTCTCCAAGGCCAAAGTCCTGAGGAACGGCGCGTAGGCTCCCCGAAATCCCACGCAATGAATGGTAACCTGCCGGAAACGGTTGACCGCTGCAACCCAGTCCACTATCGGCTTGGTGGGAATCGGCGGGAAGTTTTTCTTGCAAGGCGTGCCGTCCGAAAGCAGCACGATCGTGTTGGCATCAGCGTACGAAAAAGCCTTTTCCAGTGCTTCTTGAGTCCACGTATAGCCGCCCGCCTTTAGGCCCTTCACAAACCGGACAGCTCTTGCCTTGTTAGTTCTCGTTGCAGGTACAAGACGCGGGCTCATCGGCCGGATCTTGTCGCTGAATGCCACGATCGTAAACCATGCTTTCGGCTTAAGTCCTTGAATGAGCCGAATCAGTTCGTTCTTCACCAAGTCGATTCTCGGGACATTCGTTCCTTCAACCGGCTCGTTCATGCTGCCTGAGATATCGATTACAAAAACCACCCTGAGCGAAAGGATCTCTATTCCGAAAAAGGTGGGGAAATTCCCAGGCGGCTTTATGTCCCCAACCGTCGTCCGGCCGCCTCCGGCAAAACGCACAGGCCGCCAACCCGGCCTTATCGTCCGCCACCACTTCGCCCAGTCATCCGCGGAAACGAGGTTCTGGCCGGTCAAACGGAAAAGCGCCCTGCGCACGGCCAGAGAAAACTCAGGAGATTTTTTGTCCGCTTCAGGCAATACCTCAACCAGAGCATCGACGCTCTCTCGAGTCGGTTTGTTTCCAAGAGCCTGCGCAGCCTGCATGCGGATCCGGAGGTTCTTGTCTTTGAGCAGAGGGATCACCCATTTTGCAGCCGAAATGTCGGAAACATCCCCCAGCGCCATTATAGCAAGAATGCGATACCGCCAGTCCCTGTGTTTCCGCGCCGTGTTGCCGAGAAGCTCTATAGCCTCCGGCCCGCTTATCTTTTTCAACGCGGCACGAACCGCTCTGTAAACCTCGCGCGACGGCACGCGCACTCCGAGTTGAAGCAGCGTTTCGACGAGTTTCGGGCTGGGGTTTGAGGGAATTTCTCCGATCAACGCCGAAAGCCGGGCCATGTCGCCCTGCCGCGCCGCTCCAATAATTCTACGCAGCAACTGAGAACTCTCCTGCGAAGCGCCGGAAGCTGCAAGCCCGAATGGTAAGAATATGAGCCCGAGAGCCAAGAGGGTCGATCGACTGAGCGGCTGCATCAGAGCACCTCCCCGCAGGATCGGAAAACCTGCTCTTCTATTAAGTTTAGACCCTCAACGCGTGCAGTCCAGCTCGCGACGGATCATAATCGGTGTGCGCGGCCGGAGGAGCTGGTAGGATGGATTAGAAGCCGAAGGGCGATACTGCGGAGGCATTTTCCGTGAACTGCAGGCACAGGTTGCTCCTGGTCTTTCTCGTGGTCCTCATTGGGCGGGTGCTTCCCGGCGCCGCGCCTGCCTACGTAGAGCGAATCGATTCACTTGAAGTCTTTCGGACTGTAAGTGTGGAGGAACATTTCCGCCCGGATCTCCTCCGAGTGGGCAAGTATCTGGCTCCCGCCGTCAATGACCCTCAGCTTCTGCCTACGGTTTTTCAGAACGTGAATATCTACCCCCGCCACCTTGAGTTCATGGCCCGTGAGTTCCCGGATCACTTCCCGTCACTTACGCCCGAAGAGTACCTCGACTTGGTTGAACGAAGGGCCCGGCGCAAGTACTGGGCCGGCTCAATCTATCAGATAGCTCCAGCAACAGGTGACTGCCGCTACGGATTTACGGTTTTCACAGAACGCGGCGTCCCCGGGGAACTTCCGACGGAGCAGGAAATAGCCGATCTCCACAAACGCCTCTCAGAGAGTTTTACACTCGGAGAGTTGTGCTATGTACCTTCAGGCACCCAGGCCGAGCAAGAAGCCCGCAGTTGGAAAGATCCGCCTTTTGGGATTTATTTCCTGCAGGCGGCTCCCGAGCTTACCTATGAGGCCTACACCACAGGGACGGCATACGGCAGAGTACGCCTGCTGAACGCACAGGAGGCGGAAGAGGCAAGCCGGACGGGAAAGCTGAGCTGGCAGGATATCGTGGTGATCAAAGGAATGCCCGCGTTCCTGGAAAGCGTAGTCGCCGCGATCGTAACAACGGAGCGCCAAGGAGAGCTGAGCCACCTGAACGTGCGTGCAGCCCTGCGGGGTACCCCCAACGTTTTTATGGCCGACGCCTGGAAGACATTCGAGCCGTTTGAAGGAAAGCTTGTAAGAGTCAGCTTCGGGCCGGTCTCCTACAACGGGCCTTTTGTTGCAAGCGAAGGAGAAGCGCAGGAATTCTGGAACCGTCACAGGCCTCGTCTCGAACCTCCCCCTCAGCCTGATTTTTCGTGGAAAGAGCTTACCTCTTTTGAAGAAATGACCGAACCGCGCAGCGAACTTGTGAAGCGTTTCGGAGCCAAAGCGGCAAACCTCGCCGTTCTTCAACGCTGCCTTCCTCCCGACAGGCGGCTTCGGGGCTTTGCCGTTCCCTACTTTTGGTACGATGAGTTTCTGCGCAGCAATACGATCCTCGACCGCCGCACTTTACCCCCCAAGATCGTACCCCTCAAAGAGTATATCGACTCTTTGCTTGCAAGTACGCGCTTTCAGACCGATCCGGCCTATAGGGCTAAGCTTTTAAGCGGTTTTCGAGAAACAATGGAGCGGCGCGCCGTGGTGGATCCGACTCTCGTCGCTTCACTAATTCAAAAGATCAAAGAGGTTTTCGGGTCCACGGAGGTCATGGTCCGTTTTCGATCCTCCTCGAACGTCGAAGACAACCTGTTATTCAACGGGGCAGGGCTTTATGATTCAACTTCTGCATGCGCCGCCGACAGCACCGACGCGGATGATAACGGCCCCTCGCACTGTGACCCCACCCGGCCGGAAGAGCGTCCCATCAGCCGCGCGCTTCGAAAAGTCTGGGCAAGCTTGTGGAACTTCAGGGCTTTTGAGGAAAGGGATTACTACGGCTTGCCGCACGATCGAGCGGCAATGGCTATCGTTGTCACACCGGCCTTTCCGCGGGAGGCTGCAAACGGTGTGGTTTTCACCGGCAACCCTTTGGACCGCCGGGACAAGCGTTTCCTGGTAAACGTCCAGCAGGGCTCCGCAAGCGTTGTGAATCCGGATCCGGAGGTCGTGCCCGAAAAAGACCTGCTTGAGGTAAAAAACGGACGGGTGGAAAAGATAATCCGAGTCCGGCCTTCCTCCCTTGTTGCTCCCGGGACTTATGTCCTCACCGACAGCCAGCTTCAGGAGCTGGGTGCCGTGGTGGCTTCTGCAGCCTCATGCTTTCCCGTTGATCCCGGGCCTTTTGACCCGGACAGGGTGATCCTCGATTTCGAATTCAAATTCACGCCGGAAGGTCGCCTCGTGATAAAGCAGGTCCGTCCGTTTCTTGTAAGAGAATGGGTTCCGGCCGGGCCTGTCTTTCGTTTGGTGATCCCCGAAGGCGCCGCATTCGAAGGCGTCAACCTGTTTGAAAGGTCTCTCGACACAGAGGAAAGGCTCCTAAGTGCGGGGCGTTTCCGTGCGGGCACTTTTGAAATACCCGTTACAGGCGCACCTGTTTCAGCTGATATTATTGCAGAGCTTGCGATAGGATCGCCGGATCGAACAGCCGTTCCCCTTGCAGAAGGGGCTTTCACGGTGCAGGCGCCCGCCGCCTCAGAGTCTGAGGGCACCTATACTGTTACGTATAAGCAGCGCTTCAAAGTTCAGGAACAGGTTTACGAACTCGTTATAGACAGGCTTCGGTTTTCAGAGACACAGCCCCGAGATACGCTTGTTCTTGATGATCGCTACCTTTCTCTTACAGGAGATTTCCTGCCTGGGCTTCAGATGTACGCGTTCCCTGTGGACCGGCCCGATGACATTGAGGAACGCATATTCTTTGCAGGCGCCGGATACCCGGCGCTTCCTCTTTACCATGTAAGTATAGAGGCCGGAGAGGAGCGCATTGAGCTCTGGTACAGACTTCTCAGGCTCCTTGAGCCCACCGCAACCGGTCCTGCGAACCTTGTGCGCGCCGCTGTGCGCCTCAAAGAAGGCACGCAGGAAGTGAAGGATTACTGGCGCCTGGTTTACAGCGCGCGCATTCACAATACGCGACAGAAATTCCGCCTGATTCTGGATCCACCCCTTGGAGCTGTGTCGTGTATCGACGTATACGAACCCTTTGAGGACATCATTGCGGCAAGAGTCATCCTGCGCTCGGCCGAACGCAGCGTATTGCGCGAGCTTGAGGTTACAAAATACCGGCAGGACGGACCGTTTCTCAGGGGCGATGCAGACGGCGACGGGAGGTTTACGGTCTCAGATGGTATCACGATACTGCACTATCTGTTCGGCGCGCAAGGCCCGGTGAAGTGTCTCGACGCTCTTGATACCGATGACTCGGGCTCTATCGAGCTGCCTGATGTGATTCTGCTGCTTCGTCACCTATTTACAGGAGGGCCTCCACCTGCTCCGCCCTTTGATTCCTGCATGCCGGATCCCACGCCGGAAGATCCCCTCGATTGCCGCATCTATAAACCCTGCGGACTTTTCTAAACTCGGCTTCCGGCCTACCTCTTGCTGCAATCCGGACCAAAGGCGCAGCCCAGGGAATCGGGCGTGGGGTCGGTCCCGCAGAAAGGAAAAGGCGGAGGCAGCGGTTCTTCGCCGCCGAAAAGATATCCAAGCATCCGCAAGGCATCCCCGATATTGGCGCGGCCATCGTCATTGGCGTCAATGGAATCCAAACACCTTGGAGGCGGAGCTCCGCCGAAAAGGTATCCCAAACAAGTAAGCACATCGCCCATGTTCAGGCGGCCGTCGGCGTTTCCATCACCCCGCAGAAACGGGCGGTTGCGGCATGATCGATTCAGAAAAACCGATGCCGTACCGGCCCCCCACTGGACACTCGCAAGATCAATGTCTCCGTCTCCGTCAAAATCTGAAGCAGCCGGATAGCGGGGTTTAAGCCCTGTGGGCAGGTGTGGTCCGTCGCTGAAAAAGCGCCTCCCTTCGTTCCAGAAGACGACGACCCAAGGTTCTTCAAACGTGGATACAGCTATGTCGCTTTGAAGATCGCCGTCGAAATCTGCAACAACAGGCTCGACAGCCGTACCGGGCGTGGACAAAACAGCAGCCGGGGAGAATTCTCCTCCGCCGCGTCCCCAAAAAATGTAAAGCCTTCCGTCGGTCCATGAACCGATCACAAGGTCCAATTCCCCGTCGCCGTCCAAATCCTCGGCTCTGCCCGAGACAGGCGCTGAAGTCGGTTCAACCTGCAGTTCGCCCTCCTTAAGCACGAAACCGCCGGTGCCATCGTTAAGCAGAATCGTTACGTTGGGCGGTGCTCCTTCTTCCAGCCCGGCGTTCGCCGCAGCCAGATCAGGATCGCCGTCCCGGTCAAAGTCCCCGACTGCAACGGATTGAGTCCTTACCCCGCACCGGACGGTTCCCCGCAAACTCAGTTGCCCTGATCCCTGATTCAACCAAACCGACACGCTTCCTCCGAGGTCGTTTACAACTACAACATCGGCCAGTTCGTCTGCATTTACGTCCACGATGACTGCACTGTGAGGGTGCGATCCCGGAGGAAGCGTATAGACTTGCCTGCGTGCGATACCACCCGCTCCGTCATTAAAAAGCACTATGAACTGGGACAAATTCCAGTCCGCAGCAACAAGGTCGGGTGCACCATCGCCGTTGAGATCACCTCCGGCAAGGCCTTCAAGAAGTGATCTCGCCTGGAGGGTGACTTTGAAAAACTCAGGCTCCCCGAAAGTGCCGTCTCCGTTACCCCGCAAGAACGAGACGGTCGAGGTGCCGCGGTTAAGAGCCAACAAGTCCACCCGGCCGTCCAGATCGAAATCCAGGGCAAGAAGAACATGCGGGGCCGGCGGTTCAACGACAACGGGCGGTCCCACCCGGTAATCGACGCCCGGTGCAAAAGTGCGGTCTTCGCAGCTTTCCGTCGCACAAACAGCCAAAGGTATGAAAAAAAGCGCAGTGGCGGCAAAAATGCATGAAACTGCTTGCTGCAAGCCTCGCATGCTTCTCAGCTTGGCTCCTCTTTTCGGCTCCCTGAGAAGGTTCCCTCAGGCGCCGCCCCGCGTCAAGCCCCGGTAAGCGGAAGCAGTCGCGAAACAACCCAGCCTTTCCTATTATACCGCTGCGGCACTCGTTTACCGCCCTGTCCGGTCAACGCCCGGTTGAGTCCTTCGTTTTCTTCGTCGCGGCCTGTAGAAACTTCCCTCAGAGTGAAAAACCCTCCAGGCTCTCGTAAAGGAGCAGATAGCAGGGAGAGGCCGCAGCAATTTGCCTTTGTACCGTTTACCGTCAATCGCACTCCAAAGAGATCCACTTTCCGAATCCAGCAATGCACCTCTCCGGCGTAGACCACGCCGTTATGGCAGAGGTGTCACCAGGTAGCTGCAATGGCTTTTCCTCCCAAAACGTCATTTATGACCTCGCGCCTCGGGCCTGTAAGTTGATTGATCGGATAGGCCCGTGCCTCCTCGCCTACAGCGACGGCCAAGACAAGCTCGTTGTCGGAGACGAGTTTTCCAGCTTGTCCGGCGCTCACGTGAGGAGCGTCGACTATTGGCTTCCGGGGAGGGACGACTACCCGAGGCCGAAACGGAACCGGAGGGCTTCCCAGCAGCGATAAACCTAAAAGAATGAATAAGCTCATGAGGTCTCCTTTCGGGGTGCAGATCCCGGCACCGCAAGTCGTCTCGATTTTAGCACGCAGCTGCAAATGCTCCAGCAGCCCGGCCCTCCCGCCTCGGATCAGGGTTTTCCTGAAGCTTCGAGAGCCTGAAGATAATTTCTGGCTGTGGCGTTTGAAGGCTGAATTTTAAGAAGGCGGCTGAAAAGGTCGTATGCTCTCTGCTTACGACCCGTTTTAAGGTAAGCAAGAGCGGCGTTCAGAAGGCTTTTCGTGTGCGTCGGCTTGCGGACCAGAACCTTCTCGTACTGCGCTGCCGCTTCCGTATAGCGTTTAAGCCTCCCGAGCGCGACGGCCAAGTTATACCTCGCGGTTGTGTTTTCCGGCTGCCTTGAGAGAACTACCATAAGCTTCGAGATGGCCTCTTTATATCTGCCGCAGCGTGAATAGACGTATCCGGCGCAGGCAAGGGTTTCCGTGCCTCCGGGGTCAAGCTTCTGAAGTTTTCTTACCTCAAGAAGGGCTTCCCGCGTTTTGCCTGTTTCTGCGTAAAGCTCTGCAAGCTCCCTGCGCGCGGCGAGGTGATCCGGCTGTGCTTTTATCAGCTCCTGAAGCGCTGCTTGAGCCTCGGCCGGCCGGCCCAGGGCCTCCAATGCAAGAGCACGGTTGTACCTGGCGGCTTTGGTTTCAGGGTCAAGCGCTATCGCTTTGTCGTAAGCGGCAAGTGCTTGCGCGTATCTCCCTTCGTCAGCATACGCAATACCCAGGGTATTCCAGGCTCTTGCCAGTTGCGGATAGAGTTTGGTGAGCCTCTCAAGCAGTGCCACCGCCTTTTCGGTTTCCCCCAAACGCCGGTAAAGCTTTGCAAGTGAAAGCAGCGCCTCGTCATTGTCCGGATCCAACTCCAAAACGCGCAGGTAGGCTTTCTTTGCACTGCGGGTGTCCCCACACTCCGCGGCTGCTTCCGCTGAAAGCAACCAAGCTTTTTTCAGCGACGGATCTTTTCTCAAAGCCTCCTGGAGCTCCTCCTGAGCTTCTGAGGCCCTGCCTGCCTCAAGAAGCAATCTACCCAGAATAACCATGGGTTTCACCGCTTCAGGCTCAAGCCGCCTCACTTTTCGGAGTTCAGCGATGGCTTCTTCGATATCGCCTTGCTTTTCGAGCACCAGCGCCAGATTCTGCCGCGCGTCCAAGTAGTCGGGTTTCAGCACCACCGCCTTCCGATATGCCCGTCGCGCCTTATCCAAGAGACCTTGCTTCGAATATATATATCCCAACTGCAGGTAGGCTTTAGCTGTTTCCGAGGCTACCGCGCTTTGAGCAGCCTTAAGGAAGCACGATTCCGCAGCCTCAAGCCTACCGAGGCGCAGGTAAGTGGTGCCCAGATTGAAAAGGGCTTTCCAGTATCCCGGCCTCAGCTCAAGAGCGCGAAGATAAGCCGTTGAAGCCTCCCGGTAACGACCGAGGCGCGTGCAGGCAACCCCGAAGTTGTACTGCACCCATGGATTCTGGGGATCCGAGCTTGAAGCATGTTTCAGGGCCTCGTATGCCAGGGTGGGCCGGTCGGCGCGCAAGGCAGCAAACCCCAGGAAGGCGGCCGCCTCGGGAGGGCAGTCACCCGACCGCAAAAGGGGTTTAAGTTGAGCGACCGCCTCTTTGACTTTGCCCGCGCTGAGCAAGGCCGACGCCTCGGCCACAACGGGCGGCGTGGGGCCTTCCGAGACCTGATCCTCACCTATCTCAACGGAAGCGGTGTATGCCTCCGAAGGATCGTCCGAGACGGCCCCGGATCCGGTGCCCGTCTCCGAAGATTCACAGTCCGAAAAGCCAGAACTGCACAAGAGAGCCAGGTACAGAAAGAAAACCGCGAACCCCAGCAGCACCACAAATGAGAAGATTCTGTCGCTTTTTCTCGGTCTCACGGCCTTGAGGCCTCCTGCAGCAGACCCCTCAACCCTTGCATATTTGCAAGCTGTATCGAAAGACCCGGCCGGGCGTTGACTTCCAGAACCACGGGACCAAGTTTTTCATCAACGGCCACATCCACACCCACAAAGCGAAGCCCGGTGGCTGAAGCCGCCCGGACCGCTAGTTCTTTCAGCTCTTGCCATGCCGGGATTTTGACCCCATCGAGCCGGTCTCCCGTATCAGGATGTTTTCGCACTTGCTTCCCCTTCCAGACAGCGTGCGTCGTGCGACCGCTTGACAGTTCGATTCCGATTCCGATTCCGCCCTCGTGCAGGTTCGCCTTTCCCCGCGACCGCAGCGTCGCCGCCCGGAGCATCGCCATAACAGGCCTTGAATCAAGAACCAGAACGCGCACATCAGGAAGGCCGCCGGGAGACAGCGCTGCAAGGGCGGGATCGGGGGTCAGAAGTTCTTCGGCGTAAGCCTTGTCATCAGAC
>CAZGYL010000166.1:0-9510 GCA_964529985.1 uncultured Planctomycetia bacterium
AGCTTCGCGCAGCGCCGCCCGGGAGGCTTTAGTGTCGCGGCCTTGCGCGAGTGCTTCAAAATGCCCGGCAAGTTGATCAAGTCGCCGGGCAAGTTCACCTTGTGCCGAAGCAGCCTCCTCCAAGCTTTGAGCCTGCCGCTCAGCACTCTCTGCCGTTACAGCCTGCTGCATCGCTTGCTGCGCCCGGCTCGCAGGTTCTGAGAGCAAAGCTTGCGCGGCCTTGTAATCCCGCGCAGCTTCTCTACCCTCTTCTGTAAGAAGATCCTGCCTCTGCTCTTCCGCTCCCAGTGCTTCAAGCACGCTGCCAAGCTCTTCGCTTAAGGCACTTTGTTGCTCAAACGCCTGGAATACGGCTTCGGGCCTCTGCTCGGGCGCAAGCGCAGCGGCTTCTCTTGTCTGAGCTTGCGTCTTGCGCGCCTTTTCAGCAAGCGCGCGCATACGTTCACTGAGAGGAGGAGCAAATTCGCGCAAGGTGCGCCTGGCCTCAGCCAGAAGGTCTGCAAGCTCAGCCTTGACCCGCGCAACCTTATCCATAATAAGACGCAGCTCTTTGGCGAGCGTCTTTCCGGCTGCCCCCTTCGCCCGGCGGTACCTGTACTCACGCTCTACAGCCTTCCAAGCCGAACCGCCCTGCAGCGACCTGAGCTCTTTCTCAGCTTCCTTCGGAAAACCCAGCGAACGCGCCAGCTTAATCAGCCGCCCAAGCTCCGTGCCTGCAAAATCCCAATCACTGCAGGAAGTAGTTGAAGCTTCGAAGCTCTTCGGGCGCCAGCTCTCTCTTCGCTCAAGCAGTTGCAATACCGCCTGAATCGTATTTATCGCATGGCCCGCTTCAAGAATCTGCATGGCGTGGATCGCACTTCTCAGCCTTGCTGCGGTTTCCTTCCGGTTCTCAGGAAGATCCAGTGCTTTAAGCCCTTCAAGCGCTCGCCTCAAAAGATCAAGATCAGCTACGTATGCCGTGTCTGAATCCGGCTTGGCTGCCTCGCGCTGCGCCCAACCCTCCACGAATTTGATCGCTCCGCCCCACGCCGTTTCCAAGGCATGCGCACCTTGAGTGGTACTTGCTGCGCGCAGGCGTGCAAGATCGCCCAATGAACGCAAGAGAAAATCCCTGATGTACAACAGTCCCCGCAAGCGAGCGGCCGCTCTCTGCAACGTCCTGTCCACCAAAGGCAACCACAGGCGCCCGGCTTGATGCAGGTAATCAGCCGCACGCGAGACAATCTGCCCGGGAGTAGCCGAAGAGCCGCTTAGATCGGCTTGAAAAGCCCCCTGAGCGACTTTCACCCGGGGCAAAGCCGCCTTAAGCGCATTGACCACCTCACCTCCGTACCTTTCCCCTGCTTCTTCCATACGCCTTATCAAATCCGCGAGGGCTTCAAGAGCTGCGTTCCTGCGATTGCGCCACATGCGGAATTGAGCTTCCTTGTCACGCTCAGAGAGAAGCTCACGGTAAAAAGAGCTGCACTGCCGGTTGATCGCTTTGAGGTCTTGCGCCAAGACCGCCGCTTCTTGAGCCTGAAGCAGGGAAGCAAGAGCTGAATGAGTTTGAGTGACTGTGCGGAAAGAACGCTCGAGGCGCGAGGCCGCATCAGCGCCGACCTTCCTTTCTTTAAGCTCCTCGAAGGAACGCTTAAGAGGAAAAACTCCTTCGGAAAGGCTCCAATCAACTGCATGCCCGGCCAAAGTGAGCTGCTCGGTTGCAGAGCCGGGTTCCACTTCTGAAACACTTTCAGCAAGCGCTTGCGCCGCGCTCTCACCCTCTTTGACCGCAGCTTCCAGAAGGTTGCTCTTCTGCGGCCCGGGTTTGCTTAAATTCTTCTTCAGCTCTTCAAGCGCTTTCAGATATTTTTCAAGCTGATCCACCGCCTTGCGCAAGGCACTGAGCGAACGGCGCTTTTCCGGGCTGAAGGAGTAAGGCGCTATTATGATGCGAAGCGGGGGAGTTTCGCCCGCAGTTCCTTTAAGGTCAACGGCTTTCAATTTGACCGAGACGCTGTCGCCCGGCTTCAGCGAAAGATCAAGCAAGTCCAGCCTATCTGTTACGCCTACCCGCTCCCCAGGCTTGCAAGAAAGCGCATCTCCCGCAAGGAGGATTTTCTCAGTCCACCGGCCGCCGTTCACTCTTGTGAGCCGAGCTATCGAGTGCAACCCGACATCGTCGGAAGCGTATCCTTGGAGCGTAACGATCGCGTCCGGCGGCAGAAGCACCCGTCCTGTAGGCTTAAGAAGTTTTACCACCGGCACTTCATCACGGACCGCCTCTATTTCGTACCTCGGACTCACAGGATCATTGTCAAAACCGGTCTCAGCCGCCACCAGGTGTACCTTGTACTGCCCGTGGTCACGCAAAATCAGGGAACCGCGAAGAATCTTCGGGGTGACTTTTTCCAATCGAAGTGTGGAAACCTCTCCGCGCTGTTCCATTTCGATCGCTCCCCGGGCGATCGGTTGGTCTGCATGCACGACCAACGTCGCTTTCGTTCCTTGAAGCGCACTGAGATCTCCGCGCCGAAGATCCCGCAGCACTTGGGGCTTAAGTTTTGAGTACTCTGGATACAGATAGGTGACATCGAAAGATACGGCGGAGGGCCTGAGCCTTGTCTCTATCGTATGGTAAGCCGTGACCGCGTCGTTGGCCCGGATCCTGTAGCGGAATGCCTGCTCGTCCGCTTGAAGCTCGGCTTTGTATCTACGGGCTCCGGGAGCTTTTTCCATCCTTATGAACCGCCGGCCCTTCTCCTTCCGGACCGTCTCGAGAATCACCTCCCGGGCGGGAGGGCCGCTCAGCTCAACAAGAAACTGTATCGTATCTCCCTGCGGCACGATTCCGTCGGGTGGATTGGGCTGGAGGATTGTAAGTACCGTTTTTGAAACGCGCCCCAGGTTGCTCATCGGGAGCAGCGCTCTTGTTACAAGCTGTGCGAATCTCAAATCAGGAATGAAAAAGAGGCCTGTGAAAAGACATGCGGCTGCGCCGGCCGCAATAAGCCAGTTACGGATGACCCTTGCCGGGAGGAGCTTTTCCACAGGAACGCCTTGCATGCGGCTTGCAACCGATCTTTGGAGCAACCGCCTGAAGACCGGTGAGTCGTAAACGGCCTCCGGGCTCTCAAGCCCCAGTTCCACAGCCGAGGTAAGTTGTTCGCGAAGGAGGGGCTCGGCCTGCTCGATATAGCGTGCCAGCTGGCGTGCCGTCGGAACGCGGATCAGGGGCTTGATTCCAAGGCGCCAAGCAACTCCTCCGGTAAGCACGTATACGCAGGTGCTGAGAAACCACCTGAGCGAATCCGAAAGCACTATGCGCCAGTCGACCAGCGCCGCCGCTATGGTCCCCGCCAGGAAAACAAACGCTGTGGAAGCAAAAGCGCGCAAAAGGACAAGCCGCCTGCGCTTGCGTGAAAAACTCTGCAGCTTCCGGGCTATCAAAGGATCGAGAGGTACGCGCATCTCAGCCTCCCGGGCCCGCGCGCAATAAGCGCTAAAGCAGGCCGGCTCTCTTTCGGAGCAACCACTCCAGGGTCAACAACAGCATAAACGGAATAAACCAAGCGAAGCTGTGAACCAGAGGAATCTCTGTTACGACTATTTTCCCTTCGCTTAACGGCTTCAAGTACTCAACTACTTTCCGCGCTTCTTCTTCTCTGAGGTACCGGCCGCCAGAACGTTTGGCCATCTCGCGCAGAAGATTTTCGTTGCATGTAAGGTACACGGCCTCAGGCCGCTTCCGTTCTTCGACGACAAAGCCCGTACGCGCCTTCATTGCAACGTCGGGGAGCTCCTTGACCCGCACGGCCACCTGGTAGGAGCCCGGGTGTAAGGGACCGGTGGCGGCGAGATAGAGCCCTCCGCCCTCTGGATCCGGATCCAGTTTGACCGTTGCGATTTTCTTTCCCTCGTAGAAAAGGATCGCCTCGGCGGCCGCACCGATCAGGGGCTTGCCGCTTTCGTCACGGATACGAGCCCGGATGACCGCACTGTCGCCTTCCTGATAAACCGGACCGCCCGCGTCGAGCGAAACATACCTGTCACGCACTGCAAAAGGAGCTTCCATGATCCAAGAGGCGACCTGCTCCCAGAATCTCGTGTGATAGAGGTCTGCAACAGAAAAACGCCAGCGCCACAGCTCGTCGTTGCCTATGTAAAGTACTTTTCCGCAACCGAACCTGCGATAAACCGCAACGGGAAGCCTTTCGCCGCCTTCGATAACCGCCTCGAAAAGCGTTTCAGCTCCCGGTAAAGCTTTAACGCGGGCTGTTGCGTGCGGCGGCGGGAGGAGCCGCCAAAGGAGCCGGTTCCTGTCGGCCCGCTCCGACAACGAGAAGGCGGCGATCCGTTCGCCTGCACCGGTCAACTGAAGATGCAGTATCTTCTTTGCGTTCGGCGGGTCCTGGAAAGAGACGGGGAAAAGCGGTGCGAGAGGAGAATCCGCATAAGCCCTGAGCACACTCCTCCTTCCGTCAAGTATGATAAGCCCGCCGCCGCGCTTCTCTACAAACTCTCTTATCCATTGCAGTTCCTGAGCCTTGAACATATCAGGCGGCACGTCGCCCAATATGAGAAGCCCGTAGGCAAAAAGCTCACGCTTCTGGGCGGGAAACCGCGCAGGCCCTTCATCAGTGCTCCAGCCCTTCTGGTCTGAATAAAGGTCTGCAATCAGACAAGAAACCTTCCAGTGAGGATTCCGCCCGAAGAGATTGCGCACAAAACGTGTCTCCCAGCGCGGCCGGCCGTCCAAGATCAGGACCCTCCTGCCGTGGAGAACCACGCGCAGCCAATAATCGCACTCGTTGTTGTCGCCTCTTGCTTCCTCAAGAGGTCCCTTAACGACACCATGAATCCGCACGGGGGCGGCCTGAAGCTCAACACCGTATCGAGCTCCACTGCGGAGCTTATCGCCCAGCTCTTTAAGCGAAAGATCAAAGCGCAAGCGCCTGATCCCTGCGCCTGTTGTCGTGAATCGGCCCTTCCAAAGCTCCATGCCTTGCGAGGACAAAACCACGCTGAACGGCCTGCCTGCAGGCATAGTGTCACGCACTACAATCTCACCGAGTACTCGATCTTCTGAAAAAATGCTTGTAGGGCCGTCGATCCTCTCGATTGCAAGATCGGGCACCCGCCGGTCGTTCCCGAAGCCGATTGTATAGAGCGGAATACGGCGCGTGCCCAGAAGTTCGGCGGCTTTAAGCGGCGAAGGTCCGTCGTTGTGCCGCCCGTCCGACAAAAGCACAATCGCGCTTCTTGGTGCTGCATTTTCAGCCAGCGAGGCCAGAGGATCCGCAAGGTTGGTAACTTTTCCGTCAGGCTCACCCGGAAGCCCGCTCGGGGATTCCTCGGACTCCTCGCTCCGCCACAACCACCGCACGGCCTTACCCTTGAGCATTCCGACATCAAGCAGGTGTGTTTGCTTAAGAACGGGCAAAATCCCGCGCTTGGGATCGCAAAGAAGAAAGGAGGCGCGCGCCCAACGCGTGCACCCGTCGAAATTCCGCAGCGCCCTGAGAACTCTTCCCTCACCTGCTTCAATGCGCCGCTTAACCCCGAAGGAGAAGATCTCCTCAAAAACACTCTGCCAGCGCAGAAGGGCTGATCTCAACGCCTCAACGCGGCGCTTCTCCCTGAGCTGTGAGGCCAGCGTACCTGCGGTGCTTGCGCTCCCCAGGGAGCGTGCCGGAATGAGAAGCTCTCTTTCAAAGCGAGCCTTAAGTTGAGGGAGCGCTCCGGGCGCAACGGTTCCCGAATCAATACGCAGAGCCGGGATATCCGAAGGGCTTAACTTTCCAAGCAACTCTCCGACCCGCGCGACAGCCTGCCGCACGGCCCGCGTGCGCCTTCCCTTCGGCACAATCGCCCGTTTGGTCTCCTCTCCTGCGAGCACCCGTTCGGAAGCAGCTAAAATGCGCGCCGCTTTGTGCGCGGTCAAGTCAACCTCCCCTTCGGAAACTTCACCTCGCGCCAACGCGCAAAGGAGCTTCCTGCCGGGCCTGAGGTGCTCATCGGTAAGGCCCATACTCTGCGAGCCGTCTACAAGAAAATAAACCCGGCCGATCTTTCCTTCGCGATGCCTGTGGCGCAAAACAGGCTCGGTAAGCGCTGCAAGCAGAAGTAAGAGCGCGGTGCAGCGAAGAAGCGGGAGGATCCACCGCGCCCATCTGCTTTCGGAACGCCGGGCTTCACCGCGGTACGCGAGAAAAAGTACAACACCGGCGGCAAGGCCCAGAATCAAGCCCAAGTACCAGGGCAGGGCACCTGTAAAGACGATTCGCCAAGAACTCACGCCGGCTTTCTCCTACGCCCGATGAATCGAAGCAGCAAAACCTCGCCTACAAAAAGAGCGCACGCAAGGTAAAAGAAGTAATGGCTGAGCTCTCTACCGTGTAGATCGCGGGCCCGAAGCTCACGCCACTGCGCCGCAGATCTCACAACACGCGCTCCAAGCTCGGAAGCAAGGGAATCAACCTCCTGCGGGCTGAGGCGTTCAAGGCGAGATTCGCTGCCCGAAGCACTCGCCACGAAATGAATAAGCTGAGCTTCCCCGCCGGGCTTTCGTGGAGAAACTCTAAACGTGTACAGGCCCGGGAGAGCGGTTTCGCCGAAAGCTGCAACCACTCTTGCACCCTCGCGTACAGCACGCACCTCGCGCTCCGAGCCATCGGGTAAAACCACTGTTATGGTCTTCCCTTCTGCTTCTTTCTCCAGGAAGGCAACCAGTTGGTCTCCCACCGACACGTTCCGCGGGGGATAAACCGTGGAAGCGAGGTAAGTTACAAGCTGTTGGAAAAGAGGCACGTAGCAGGCTCTAAGCGGCAGGATGGTCCACTTGGTGTCGCACGTCGTCGTGCAGTAAATCACTCTGCCCTTCCCGTGCTTCCATTCGGCAAGAAACGGATCACCTGCAGCCAACCGGGCCAATACCGTAAAAGGCGCTTCAGCCCGTCCTTCCGGAGGCACAAGCGGGCACCATTTAAGGACCTCCACACCTGCGATGGTGCCGTTCTCAGGCACGTTGAAAATACTGAGCGCTTCGTGCTCGAAGTGTTCACCCGAAATGCTTGTTTGCTTGGTCGGATCGTCCTCGCTTCCGCGCACAGCTTCTATCCGGCCGGCAAGTAAGCCCGCACCTGCAGGCCCCAAAACCCGGTTGTACCAGTTCAAATCACACTTTTCTCCCGGGAAGATGAGAAGTCCTCCTCCGGTTTCAACAAACTCCGACAGAGCCTCCACCTGCGCTCTTTCAAGACGTGCCACGCCGGCAAGTACTACAACCCGCTTCCCTCGGAGAAGTTCAGCAGAAAAACGATCCGCAGGCACAACAACGGGGCGGATAAGATCCTTGAGAGAGGTTGCGGCAATCGCACCGAAAGGGCTTAAAGCCAAGCGCAGATAGTCCGTCGCCCCGCTCAAAGGCTCCTTCCCGGGCCGGCCGTCTACGAGGAGCACCTCCACAGCCTCCCAAACAGGCAATGCGGCGTAAAGCTTGTTATCCGCCGTGAGCGCGTCGGCATCCACAGATACACCTACGTAATGCGAGCCCGCGCTCGAGAATGAGGTCCGGAAGACAGCCTGCGTGCTTTCGCCGGGACCGATCGGGATCTGGGCCGTCTCGCTCCGGCGGCCGTCTACTATGAAATGAACCCGCAGCGCTTCATGAGGCTCCGGGCCGTAATTCGTTATCCGCGCTCTTACCTTCACCTGCTGGCCGACTCCTATGACAAAACGCGAGAGAGTCAGGGAATCGACCGCGACGTTGCCCGGGACCGGAAGGGTGCTTCCAATGTCCAAGAAGGTGATGCGAGGCCTGAAAGGTGAAGACCTGACAGTATCGATTGCGGCTCGAAGCGAAACACGCTCGGCCGCCGACCAGCTTACCTTTTGAAAATCGCTTACAACCACAAGTTCCCTGTCGGCATGGCTCATATCCGAAAAGCAGGCTGCGCACCTGGTGAGAGCTGAGGGGACATCCGCTTTACCGAAAGCGCAGGGCAGCTTCTGCAAACTCCTGCGCAGCTCAGACAAGTTGACCGTCGGCGTTGAAAGCGGCGTTTCCGGCGGGCCCGCCATCAGCACGCACGCAGCATCAGATCCGCGCGGCAAGCAGTCCAGGATTTTCCCAACCTCGCGCACCGCAACACGAAAAAGCGACGCATCAGCTCCTCCGGCCTGCATGGAGTAGCTGTCGTCAAGCGCGATAACAACCGAGCTTTTCACCACCGGAGCTCGAACGGCTTTGTCGGTGAGAACCGGTTTGGCCATGAAGAAGACAACGGCCACAGGAAGCGCCGTCCGAACCAGCAGGAGCAGGAGCTGTTCCAGGCGGATTCTCTTTCTGTTCACCCGGACCACCGCATCCAAAAGATGCATGGCCCCCCACTTGACGACCCGATAGCGGCTCCGATTCAGCAGGTGAATCACTACCGGGATCAAGCCGGCTGCAGCTCCAAAGAGTAAAGCAGGAAAAACAAAGCTCATGGCTTTCCTAAGACCTGCGTTTTCTCACAGCCAGATAGCGGGCCAGAGCTTCTGCGTAAGGCTCATCCGTCACCAGGGGTATGAGGTCGATCCGATGCCGCCTGCAACCTTTTGTAAGCGCCTCGCGGTACTCTTCCAACTTCGCCAGGTAAGCGCTCCTGAGGTGTGCCGGATCGACGGTATGCCGGAATCCGTGCCGCTCCAAGCATTCGAAACGCGTCCATGTGCGGAACGGAAACGTCAACTCATCCCGGTGCCAAAGTTGAAACACGATTATCTCATGCCCGTTGTGCCTCAAGTGCGCAAGAGCCCTGAGGAGCTCTGACACATCTCCGAAACAATCAGAGAGAAGTACAACCACGCCGCGCCGTTTAAGCTTGGGCGCAAGCTGGTGGATGACCTCGCCCAGTTCGGTTTCGCCACCCGGTTGCTTGCGGGCGAGAGCTTCCACAATGACCTGAAAGTGCCTCGGCCGTGCTCTCGGCGGAATAAAAGCGCGCAGGGCTGTGTCGAAAAGGGCCAGGCCCACCGCGTCCTGCTGCCCCAGCATGAGGTAGCTCAGGCAAGCTGCGAGCCGAAGCGCGTACTCATACTTAGGCAGCGTATTGCCGTCGTCCTCCCCCCAAGCCCCGGCATAAGCCATAGAACCGCTTGTGTCGACAACAAGCGTAGCGCGGAGGTTTGTCTCAGCCTCGTACTCGCGGATATAAAACCGGTCGGTCTTGCCGAATACTTTCCAATCGACATATCGCACGTCATCGCCCGGCACGTATTGCCGGTGCTGCTTGAACTCAACGCTGAATCCCTTATGCGGAGAGCGGTGCAGGCCCGAGCAAAACCCTTCGACGACAAAACGCGCGAGGAACTGGAGACGCGCGATTCTTTCCAGGTCCCGCGGTGATACGGGTGCGTCTTTATGAGCCGTCCGGTTCGCCCGCTCTTTTCCCACGTCTACAGGACCTTCGCTTCACTGCCTGCGGGAGTGGCTTCAACGATCCGGTCGATGATGTCATCTACGGTGATGCCTTCCGCTTCGGC
>CAZGYL010000167.1:0-9507 GCA_964529985.1 uncultured Planctomycetia bacterium
GAAGTTTACGGTCCCGGCGATCGCAGGTTGCTTAAGCTTTTCAAGGCGGTTTCAAAGGGGAGGTTTCTGCTTCCCGGAGGCGGCGGCAACTTGCATCACCCAATCTTTGTACAAGATCTGATTTCAGGCTTCTTCGCTGCGTTGGATAAGCCTGAAGCGCGGGGCGAAGTTTTTCTGCTTGCAGGCCCGCGGCCCATCACCACCGAGGAAATGGTCTGCTGCACGGCCGATTCGCTGGGTGTCAAGCTTTCGATTTACCGCGTGCCGCTCCGGCCTTTTTGGCTTGCGGCATGGATTATGGAGAAGACCCTGCGCCCGCTGGGTGTTCAGCCGCCGCTTCACAGGCGGCGCATGGATTTTTTCAGAAAAAGTTTTAAACTTTCAAGTGATAAGGCACGCCGGGTTCTTGGATTCTCCCCTCAGGTTGATTTTCCGGAAGGCGCGCGCCTGACGGCGGAATGGTACAAGCAGGAAGGTCTGCTGTAAGGAGGAACAATGCAGGATTTGCCGATCCCTTCTTCAGAGGAGCTCAGTGCGGTCTGCGAGCCTTTCGACAGCTTTTGGGAGGCGCCGGAGGATGTTGAGAGCGGCTACAGCAGGTTTGCGACCTTTTATCGCAGAAACTATCTGAAGCATTTTCCCACTGATCGGTCCGCGCGGATCCTATGCGTAAGCTGCGGCCCGGGATACATGGTGAATCTCTTGAAGGAAGAAGGGTACGAAAATGTTCTTGGGATAGACGGCATGCCCGAGAAGATCAAGCCTGCGCAAAAGCGCGGCCTTAACTGCAGGAGCGCCAGAGCATTTGAGTTTCTCAAAGAGAACGGAGAGCCTTTCGGAGCGATCTTCTGCGAGCAGGAGCTCAATCACCTTACAAAGCGCGAGATGCTGGCCTTCCTGCGACTTTGCCGTGACAACCTGCGTGAAGGTGGTGTCGTGATCGCACATTCGCTCAATGGAGCCAATCCGATCGTAGGGGCGGAAAACCTGGCAATGAATATAGATCATTTCAACACGCTTACCGAATACAGCTTGGGCCAAATGTTGCGCTTGGCGGGTTTCGGTAACGTTGAGGTTTTTCCCCTCAACCTTTATGTTTTCTACAGCAACCCTTTGAATTACGCAGGCATGGCGTTTCATGCGGCAAGCTCGCTCCTTTTCCGGCTTTTCTTCCGTCTTTACGGCAAGTCGGCCAAGATATTCACGAAGAAAATCGGGGTAAGGGCCACTAAAGGGAGCGGATCCGGCCGGGCCGGGAGCTGAGACGGATGTGCGGGATCTGCGGTTATATCGATCCTGAAGGCGTGTGCCCCGAGACGATCGAGGCAATGAAAGAAGCCCTGGCTCACCGCGGGCCGGACGGGGAAGGCACGTTCTTGGATCAAACGGTCGCACTGGGACACAGGCGGCTTGCGATCATCGATCTCGAAGCGGGCAGGCAGCCCATGAGCGACACCTCCGGGAGGTATGTCATTACCTTCAACGGAGAGATCTACAACTACCGGGAACTGCGGAAGGAGCTTGCGGAGCGCTACCGTTTTGCAACAAAAAGCGATACCGAGGTGATCCTTAATCTGTACCGCCGGGACGGAGTTGAAGGGATCAAGAAACTGCGCGGGATGTTCGCTTTCGCCCTCTACGACCGCAAGCGCGGGACTCTTGTGGCGGCAAGGGATCACTTCGGCCAGAAGCCTTTTTACTACGCCCTTTCAGGAGGGAAATTCTACTTCGCTTCTGAGATCAAGGCGATTCTTGCAGCGGCGCCGCACCTGCGGAAACTCAACCGCCAGGCGCTTTACGAGTACCTGACCGTACGGATCATAACGCCGCCTCGGTCCATGTTCTCCGGCGTCCGTAAGCTGCCTCCCGGCCATTACCTGGTGTATGAGAACGGCACCCTGAAGGTAGAGCCTTTCTGGGACCTTTACTACGAGCCGAAGGTGCGCCTGAGTTTCAAAGAGGCGCTTGAGGAGCTCGACAGGCGCGTTCAAGAAACGGTCTCCTATCACTTGGTAAGTGATGTCCCCGTGGGGGCCTTTCTGAGCGGCGGCATGGATTCGAGCCTCGTTGTGGCTGTAATGAGCCGTTTCGCTGAGCCCGGCTTTCCTGCTTTCACAGGGGAGGTGCCTTACCAGAAGTACAGCGAGCTCCCGTACGCTGCGGAGGTGGCCGAGCGGTACGGGGTGACGCACCACCCGCTCACAATACGGCCTTCTCTGATAGAAACGCTGCCCGAGCTTGTGTGGCACCTCGATGAGCCTTCCGATGCCCTGGCTGTCTGCCTGTATGCGCTTTCTGAGCTGATCCGGCGCCACGTCAAAGTCGTTCTGGGCGGAGACGGCGGCGATGAGCTTTTCGGAGGTTATGACAGGTATTACGGCAATCTTTATGTGTCCTACTACGAGCTCCTTCCCGAAGCCGTCAGGCGCCATATCTGCAGCAGGCTGCTCAAACTTGTACCTGAGGGATTTTGGTACAGAAGTGCAAGCCACAGGCTGCGGTGGATCCACGAACTGTCTTTTTTCAAGGGCGGAGAGCGCTACGCTAAGAGCTTGAGTTACTTTTATGTATCCGACCGCTTCAAGCAAATGCTTTACACCGAGAGGTTTCTCAAGGAAGTCGGTGCTTTTGATCCGGAGGCTGCGATACGGACATACTTTGAAAGGGACAACGCCAGGGAACTTATCGACAGGATGCTTTACGCCGACAGCAGGCTGCGCATGGTGGACCACCCCGTCATGGTGCTTGACCGGATGACCATGGCTCACGGCCTTGAGGCCAGAGCTCCTTTTCTCGATCCAAAGCTCGCTGAGTTCTGTGCGTCCTTGCCTCCGGTTTACAAGGTGCGCGGACGGCGCCTCAGGTACATTCAAACCCGTCTTGCTGAGCGGTATCTTCCGCCACGGGTTGTGGCGAAAAAGAAGCAAGGCTTTGCTTCCGCCCTCCCTTATATGCTCGCAGGGGAGTTCCGGACGCTTTATACGCTTTTCCTGCGGGATTCCCACTTAGTGCGCGACGGGATACTGAGAGCGGACGGAATAAAGAAGCTGCTGCAAGAGCACGAATCAAGGAAGGCCGATCACGGGAACAGGCTTTGGCTTCTGTGTAACGCCGAGGTGTGGTATCGGATGCAGATGGAGGAAGAACCCGCTGAAACGCTGCGGGAGGCTCTTGTGGCAACGCACAAATCGCTTACTGCAGCGTGAAGTTCCTTTACTCGGCCGCTGAGCAGGCGTCCTCGCAGCCTGTGACCGGAATGCAACTTGTTCCAAGAACCGGAGGCGGCCCGCCGACAAAAAGGTACCTGAGCAGGTAAGTTACATCGGCCAGGTCTATGGCCCCGTCCACGTTCAAGTCCAAAACAACGGTGTTGCCGGCCGGTGTCCTGCACGGAAGCGGAACGGGCACGCCGAAGAGGTACCTCAGCAGCCCAAAGGCATCAGAGACAGTCAACCTGCCGTCTTGGTTGAAATCGCCCGGAAGTTGAAGTCCCTTCACAGGAGGAAGATCCTCTCTTCCCGGCGAGCCGCCGGGCTCGAAGCTCAAGCGCCAGGAGTCGGCCTGAGACCAGCTGTCGCGCGGCGCTGCCGGGTCCTTGATCACGATCGAGTAGCCCCCTCCGCTCGCTTCAGGGTACCAAGAGCCGCTGTAGCGGAAGCTCAGAAGCGGTTCCCCTACAGGCCCGCTCAGCGTTATGGTCTCGCCGGAGTTGGACAGCGTTCCTGAGAATTCACCCAACACTCGGCTTGTATCCTGGTAGCGTTGTGCGAAAGCATCGATGTTTCTGACCACAACAGCGTATCCTTGAGGCTCAAGCGTGGTAAAGGCCGCCTCTCTGAAATCAAACGTGACCCCTTGCGTGAACGACACACCGGCAAGACTTACAGGCTGATTCCCGCGGTTGAAAATCTCCAGAAATTCATATTGACTTGCGCTGAAGCTCCCGCCCGTTGCAGGCGACGGCCTGTACATAACTTCGGTGACCACCAGGGGCAGAAGGTGCGTGTAGAAAACCCCTTCCGTCATTTCGCTCCACACGCGTTCCGAAACGCGCGTCCGCGCTCTTATCCTTATGTTGTCGTTGACCGTTATGGGCCCGTCGTAAATAAGCGCCTCGGGAGCGGGTTGGGTGCTCGTCCGCCTTGGATCCGGCCCGTTTATCGTGTAGTAGATCGTACCCTCAAGGGCTGTTATGGTGACCTGAGTTCCCGGTTGCACCTGGCCGGGTTGAGGTGAGAAGGCGGGCGGCTCAATGAACTGCCGGTCGATCCATTCCAGACGGTTGCTCAACCAGTTTTTCAGCTGATTGACCGATACCTGGAAGTTGCTGCTTCCCTGGCGCCACTTCTGCCAGTTGCGCGTTGCTGCTTCTCCGATCTCCGCCGCCATGCGGTCTATGACCGCCATTACGTTTTCCGTGCTCAGAGGGCCTCCTCGAAGCTGCCGCCAGCGCGCGCGGTATCGCACGGCCCATTCGTCGTTGCCCAGAGGAGGCCTGTTGCCGAAGAGAGGACCGTACCAACCGTAGGAGAAGTATGGAGTGCCTCCGTCGCCGCCTGTATTCTCCCAGCGGTCCCAATACCTGTCTCTTCCGTCCGTCGAGCCCATGGAACGGTCGTAGTCCCAAATGGGGCCCAAGACCATTTTGCCCCCCCGGTCTTTGTACATGTATCCGCTGAGGCGGAACGCATCCACATTCTTCGGGAAGACGTTCAGAATGTGGTGATCGATCCAAGCATCGACATCAATGTATTTTTCGTATTCTCTGGGGTTACGCGTACGGATCGCTTGGCTCATCTTGTTGATGTAGTTGATCAACCACACGCGCTGCGCGGGTGTCACTTCGGGCTCGTCAGGATCAACCCAAACCAAGCTGTTGTAGCCACCTGCGGAAAAACCCTGCTCTCCCGGATCTTTTCGATCCTGCTTTATGATGTAGCCTCCTGTTATTGCGGGCTCTTCGTTGTCCGTGGGAAGGAGTCTTGTGACGTTGATACGATAAGGACTGCGGGTAAGGCGCTCTCCGAACCAGTAAACACCCATGTAGTGAGCGGTGGAAACGGGTCCCGATCCGCGGTTGATCCAAACTTCGCAGAAGCGGGTACGCGCAGCATAGCGGCCGCACTGCCGGCTCAGCTCGTAGATCAGTGCGTTGCGCATGAGCGCATGGTCGAAGTTGTAGGCGCCGTAAAGCACGAAATCAGAGTCAGGCGGCAAGCCCAGAATCGTTGCATCGAGGTCCGCCTGCGGCGGGCCGTCCGGATCTTGTATCTCGATGCTGAAGGATTGCTTGGGCCGGTTCGCCGTGCTTGAGCCCCGCACCTTTATTCCGATTATGCCGGCGAAATCAGGCGGATCGGTCATGTGAGCTTCTTTCTTGCCGCCCTCACCCGCCGGCTTGTGTTCTATGACGTACATATGTCCTGTAACCGGAAAGCCGATCGTGCCGGTTCCGGGTATCGGCCTGCCGAACATGTTGATGATGACGATAGGCAGATTGGAGGTGAAGTTGTAAAGCGAGCTGTGCAGAAAGACATAGCTTTCGGTCACAATGGGGCTCGGCATCATGCCTTCTTTGAAAACGCGCGCTCTGACCATAACCGTTGAGTCGATGGTCAACGGCTCGGTGTAGAGCGGCGAGCTTATCGTGGGGGTTTTCCAATCGAGCGTGTAGCGGATTTCACCGCCGTCCGGCGAGGTTATCTCCAATTGAAAAGGATCTTGGTGAGTGCTTGAAGTGACCGAAAAAACCGGCCGTCGAGCCATTTCTTTGTAGCCGTCTTCGTTTGGAAGTCGCGGCGAAGGGGAGTCGAAATAGCGATAGTCAGTGCGATTCACCGCCGTCACTTTGACGGCTTTAAGTATAGGCAGAATGTAAAAATCATCGTCGCTTCGGGAGTTGTTCATCCCCTGAATGGCAAGCACGTTTGTGCCCTGTTTAATAAGATCCTGTGCCTGTATCCTCCATACCGAAAACTTAAGAGCCTCCTGGGCCGAGCGGGACCGGCGCGCGCGGCTTGAGTATCTCACCGTGCTTGGCGCGTTTTCCCGCAGTACTTCAACTCCGTTCAAATAAGCCACGAAGCCGTCGGCGAACTTCATGCGCAGCAGCAACATGGAGTCCGCTTTGTCTGCCGGCATTTCAAACGTAATACGTATATAAACGGAAGCGTTGACCCTGCGCATGGCGTCGCCGATATCGGTTCGAATATCCGAGGCGAAAAGCGGGTTGGATCGCTGGTCGAAACCGATACCGGTTTGGCCGGTGGACCAAGAGCTGTCATCGAAATCCGGTGCCGCCCAGGTGTCCTCAAGCGAAGAATCCCGCGGCACGAAATATCTCACCTGCGCCCCTTCGGGGATAAGATCCGTCTCTTCCCTGGTCATGCTGATCCCGTAGGAGCTGTCAAAAACCTGTTCGGGAAACTTCGGGCTGAAAAGGGAGCGCACCTGGCCGCGGGGATCGTAAAGCGCAAGAAACTCCCCTTCGGACAGCAGCTCGAAGTTGGTATGGAGCTCGCCGTCGGGCTTGCGCTTGTCTTTGCCTGAGGCGAAGACCAGCAGAAATTCACCGGGGGGGATCTCAACGGCGGGAAAGACCCACTTGCGGGGTGCTCCCGGGTCGTCCGAGAGGCTCCAGCCGGACAGGTTCACCGTGGTGGACTGCTCGTTGTACAGCTCGATCCAGTCCGAGGTGTCCCCGTCTTCGTCCGCCATGAAATTCTTGTTCAGGGCCATAAACTCTGAAATGACAACAGGATAGGCCCTCTCAACAAGCACTGCGGCAAGCACAAGCGCAACTAGTGCCCCGAAATACCTTTTAGCCATGGCCGTCCCTCGTCCGTTTACAAGCTTCTTTACGTCGGTAACTTCAAGTATCCGGCCGCCTGAGGGTACCGTCAATGCACCCCCCTTTCGACCCACAGTTCCTTTTCCAAGCGGCACTTACAGAACCGACCCTGCATGCAGAGCACAAAGCACAAGCAGGAGCCCCGAGAGCACGGCCGCCAAGCAGAAGAAGACAGAAGGCCTTTCAAAGCGCCCCCACCAATCCCTGTAGCTTACTTGGGGCCTTTCCCGGCTCGCTCTGAGCTCCTCAAACCAGGAGCTGGGGCCGGGGCCTGCTTGAAGCCTGCTCCCGGCGTAAATTGCCCCTACCGTTACGTAAGGCTCGGTTTCGATCCACCCGCCGGCCTTCCGCCGTCCACCTGTCCCTCCGCCGCGTTCTTTGTGGAGGCCCAGGTCGTGCTCCAGCTTCATGCGCGTGGCTGAACGCTCAAGCGCTGCGTTCTCAAGGTGGCGGCTTGCAAGCTGCCCGAGAACGGACACTCCCAGCGCTCCCAGAGGCCCCAAAAGCGTGAGCCACCTCACAAAAGGCGTTGTAGAGCAAAGTACCCCGGTGAAAGTGCCGGCCCAAAAAAGCACAAGGAGCAAGCCGTAAGTTAGAAATGCGCGCCGCCTTTCCTGCTGAAGGAAACGCTCCTCTTGAACCGCAAGATCGTAAAGCGCGTAAAGATCTTCCCAATCGGAAGGCCCTGCCGCACGGGCTTTTGCCACTTTTCCCTCCTTGCTCCTGCCTAGGGCCTCAGCGGCTCCTTACACTTCTCAGCTGCACCACGGCCGCGGTCTTTTGCTGTTAAGCTTTGGATCTTCAAGCACCGACCGGGCAATGAGCACATCCTCGACAAGCTGGAAGTCGAACATGCCCACGCAGATAAAATCAGCTCCGTTTTCAAAGGCGTATCTGAATCCGACCTTCGGCGGAATCGCCCCTGCAGCAAGTACCTTGAAAGCTATCCAAGGCTTCTTGAGCTGTTTCATATAGGCGATCGTCCCCTCGGGATCGGTGCACCACATGTTGTCATGCGGCGGTAGAGCGTTCTTGGGCCGTTTGTCCTTAGGCGTTGCAGACCAGTAGTCGTCGCGGTGAAGGGTTTTCACCCAGAAGTCAGGATCGATTCCGGCTTCAACGCAAGCTTTCACGGTCTGCAGGCAATGTGCACCGATCCCGGCCGGTACCCCCAGGTCCCGCATGTAAGCGAGCGCTTCGGCAAGAAGCTGCACCTTCCCAGCCCTTACGGCCCGGTCGGCGATTCCGCCTTGGACGTAAACCGCGTGAGCGCCGCTTTCGACCGATCGCTTGATCCCGGCCTTGATATTCGGCCCCCAAGCGCAGTCGGAGAACCACTGAATCTTTCCGCCCCGTTCGTTCCAATAGCGGTTGATAACCCGGTCGGAACGGGGGTTGGTGAGAACCGTGTTTATTCCGTGCTCCTCAGCCAGAGCCAGGGTCTCAAAGACTTTTTCGTCCGTATGATATGCTTTGACAAGTTGAGAGACGTAAATAAGGTCCCGGCTGTGAGCCCAGCCCCCGATCAGGTTTCCCCCGCAAATCAACCGGCTTACGGTCAAGTGCTTAATCTTGCCGCAGGGGAAAGCACCCGGGGAGCGTTCCTTGCGCTCCGGGGTGGTTGGTGCAGCCAAAAGTTGTTCCTCGAAACTCAGCGCTGCAGCGGCAAGCGGCACCACAGCAGAGCCTTTCAGAAAATCACGTCGCGGCAAAGCTTTCTCAGCCATCGGCCCTCCCTTAAAGTCCCGGTGTTCCGGAAAAGCCTCTTTGCCTTCAGGCACAGGTTGCAGCGAAGCGCTCTCATCCGGCAGTTCGATTGTAGCTATTTTTCAACAGCCGGACAACGGCTTTTAAGGCCCAAGTCGGTCTGCTTAGGGGCCCATGGAGCCCCGCAAGCTCTCAGGGCCCTGTGACTTCAGACAAAGTCCGGCGGGCCAGACTGTGCGCGCGTTTCATGGCTGCGGGAATGCGGTGGGGGCCTGCCATACGCTCAACGAGCCTTGCAGCGGTCTGTACGGGAATTCCCGCCGCCGTCACGTAAAGAGGGCGCCGGCTGCGGCCGCGGTAAACCCTGAGCCCGGGAGGCTCGCTGCCGAAAGGGTTCTTGGCGACTCCGATAACCGGTATTTTTCTTCTGAGTGCTTCCCAAAGGTAGGCTCCCAGCCCCGGCCGGCCTTGCCGGTCGAGGTAAACGTAGCCGTCTACAACAGCAAGCCCGAGTTCCACATGAGCTCGGGACAAGACGGCAAGAAGCGGTTCGAGTTCACGCAGGTAAAAGGCCCCCGGCTTGTAGGGCGAAGTAGGGCTTGAGACCGCGGTCCACTCGGCTGCTGTTTTTTCATCATCCCAATGTGCAAGAAGGACGCAAGCAGAGACGACCTTCTCTCTGGAATAGGCTGCATCCAGGCAGGCCACATTGCCGTCAGGAACGCACTCTCGCTCGTTTTTCACGGCCCTTTTCTTCGGCTTCCTCAAGAAACCGGCGCAGAGTTTGAGCATTACGCACCGCGTGGCCTTCAACATCGTTGTTGAAAAAAACAAAGCCCCGCTTTACGCCCGTCTCCTTTATCCAGGCAGCCCAGGACCGGAGCTTCGAGTCCGGATAACACCCGCGGTAGCGTCCTGAAGGTCCGTGGAAGCGCACGTACAGTAATGGA
>CAZGYL010000168.1:0-8256 GCA_964529985.1 uncultured Planctomycetia bacterium
TTACCCAAAGTTCCCAGCCGTGCAGCCCGTTGTGCAGCGAGAAAAACAGACGTCCTCCGGCAGCCGCCATGTTGACATGGCCGAGCTCCTGCTTCTCTTGATTGATGTCTTTAAGCAGGTAAGGCTGCTGAGCTTGGGAAATTAAGGCGGAAAGAAGCGCTGCACAGATAGAGAAGAACATTTCTGCAGCCGAAAGCCCCTTTCCCGTGCCTGCGCCTCCAAATCTTCGTTTCCCGATCATAGCTGCCTCCCTAAGCTTTAGGACTTAAAGCTGCTGCAAGCCGCATGAGCCTCGCAGCCCAACGAATCGGGTGTGGGATCAGAGCCGCATTCGGGGAACGGCCCGGGCGGAGGGCCTTGGCCTGCAAACAAGTAGCCCAACAGCCTGATCGGATCTGCAATGTCGATTGAACCTGAGTCGTTGACATCGGCCGCATCCAAACACTGGAGGTCAAGACCCGCAAAAAGAAACGAAAGGATTGCTGCAACATCGGCTATATTCGCCTTTCCGTCGGCATTGGCATCGCCTCTGCGAAACGCAGCGCCGATGCAGAAATACCTGCAGGAGGTATGAGAGAGGCCTATGTCGTTCTCCACAGTCAGGCAGATTTTTTTCAAGCCGGAAGCACCTTCGGGATAGGTGTACTCAACCTGCGGGCCGGAAAGGGCGATCCCGCCTTCAAGCTCCCAGCTGTAGCTCAGTATTCGTGCCCCCTGTCCTGCGTAGCTCGATCGGGCGTCGAGTGTAACGGTCCGTTCCTCCCGGCACCCTTCAGGCGACATAGTGAAGATCGCAAGAGGCCGGCGTGAAAGAAGCGGAAGAACCCACAGCTCGTTCCCGTATCGGGGGTCGGTTGCTGCAAAGAAGAGTTGATCACCGGCAACCGTGAGATCTTCCGGTTCGCTGTCCGGAGGCCCGGGGTGAATATCACTGAGAAGGAGCGTGCCGGCGCGGGTTCCATCTGTGGTCCAGAGTTCTCTCCCGTGCTCCGGATCAGTAGCCGTAAAGAAAAGGCGGCCTCCTGTGGGGAGGAACGAAGAGGGGTCCGAGCCGCCCAAACCTGGGAAAATGTCCTTTACAAGATAGGTTCCGCTCTGTGTGCCGTCACTGACCCAAAGCTCGCGGCCGTACACGGGATCTCTGGCGGTAAAAAATAAACGTGACCCTGAAACCGCTTCTAAGCCGGGCTGACATCCTTGAGGTCCGGGGACAATGTCTCGGAGCAGATAAGTTCCTTGCGCTGTGCCGTCGCTAACCCAGAGCTCCCGGCCGTATTCGGTGCCGTCGGCTGTAAAGAAAAGGAGTCTGCCCGTAGAGGACGCCTGGAAAAACGTAAGACCCTCCGGACCCGGCACGATGTCCTTCACCATACGGGTTCCCTTCTCCGTCCCATCGGTCGCCCAAAGTTCTCTGCCGTGATCCGCATCAGTAGCTGCAAAAAACAGTAGGTCTCCCGCTGCGCCCAATACTCGAGGATTTGATCCGTCCTCACCCGGATTTATGTCCTTAAGAAGACGTGTGTCTTCGCCGCTGCCGTCGCTTATCCAAGGCTCGGCGCCATGCGTTCCGTCGTCTGCTGAGAAAAAGACGCTTTTCCCCACAGGGGTAAGCTGCGAGAGGAGGCAACCCCAGGGGCCGGGCCGGATGTCCTTAAGGAGGTACGTGCCCGATTCGGTGCCATCGGTTACCCAAAGTTCTCTGCCGTCTTCGGTGTTGTCGGCTGCAAAGAACAATCGGTGCGAGGTAGGCGTGAACGTCTCGGGCCGGGAACTCCGCCAACCCGGCGCAATGTCCTTTACAAGTCTCGTTCCTTCCGGGGTACCGTCGCTTGACCAAAGTTCCCGACCGTGTTCGGAATCACGCGCCGTGAAAAAGATCTTTGAGTTGAAAAGCGTTACGCCCCCCGGCTCGGAATCCGAACGCCCGGGTGCTATGTCTTTAAGGAGTTTCGTACCTGCTTCGGTACCGTCGCTTACCCAGAGCTCTCTGCCTTCGGTCTCTGTTTCGGCTGTAAAAAAGAGCATGCGGCCCAAGACACCAAGCGGCTGCGGATTCGAATCCCCAGAACCCGGGTTAATGTCCTTAAGAAGCTTTGTTCCTCCCGCAGTACCGTCGGTTTTCCAAAGTTCCCAGCCGCTTTCAGGTTCGTAAGCTCTGAAAAGAAGAGTATCGCCGAGGACGACGAAATGCGAGGGAAAGGAGCCCGCCGCAGTCGCACCAGGAAAGGTCACCACCGGGTGGGTACCCGCCTCGGTTCCGTCGCTGGTCCACAGTTGTACCTGCCTGTCAAGATCGTTAAAGGCGAAAAACAGCCGGCCTTCCCGAACGCTCTCAGGCCATTCAAACCAGCTCCAGTCCACGTCTTTAAATTCTGCAAGCCGCTCGGTGCCGGTTTCGGTTCCATCGGTTATCCAGATCCCAAGCGAGTCGCGGTCGATTTGCGCCGCGACAAAGCAACTGTCGGGCCCGGTGGGAAAAAGTCTCGGATTCGAGCTTGCCTTTGCAAAGCTGAGCTTCTGCAGGACCGTGGTGCCTTGTTCGGTGCCGTCGCTCACCCACACCTCCTTCCCACGCTCTGGAACATTGGCGGAAAAAAGAGCGAAGTCCGAAAGCACCACCAGGGACGAAAGTACGGAACTTTCAGGCCCGCAATTGATGTCTTTAAGAAGCCTTGTGCCTCCGGCGGTGCCGTCTGTGATCCAAAGTTCCCTGCCATGCTCGGGATCGAGGGCCGAAAAAAGAGCTTTGCCTTTGAAAACGCCGAGCGGTTGTGGATCAGAGCCGCTTTTGCCGGGAAAAATGTCCTTAAGAAGTCTTGTGCCCGAAGCGGTTAAGTCTGTTACCCACGGCTCGCAGCCGGTTGCAGGCTCGCACACTGCAAATACAAGTAAATCACCCAAGAGCAACCTGGGAGTTGCAGGAGCGTAGCTTTCAGGCCCGGGGACGGTCGTAAACGCCTCCGTGCCTGAAGGCGTTCCGTCGGTGCGCCACAATTCAAGGGTTCGGTTGGGATTCTGTGCTGTGAAGAACACGTACCGCCCCGCCTCTGTTAAAGGAGAAGGGTGATTGGATCCCGGATAGACGGAAATCCACGAGAGGAGCTGTGTCCCTTCGTTTCCAGCGTCTGTACGCCACAGTTGCCACTTGTCCCCACCTGCTCTGAGCAGAAAGAGAAGCTGGTCTTCCTGCCAAACGCAGCTTTCGATTGCCGACTGGATGTGTGCGGAGCACGCGCTTTGGGAAGGTGCTTCAAGGAGCACGGTTCCGTCTTCAGTCCCGTCGGTGATCCACAGGTGCATGCATTCGGACGACAATCTCGCCGTGAAAAACAGCCTGTTTCCCCAAGCCAACTGCGGTTTAAAGCCGGCGCTCGTTCCAGGAGGATAAGTCTCCGCAGCAAGACGGGTGCCGCTTTCCGTGCCGTCGGTTATCCACAGTCTCCTCCCGTGTTGGGGATCCTCGGCTGTGAAAAACAGTCTGTCTCCTACAACGAATGGTTGTTCCGGATCTGATCCCTCTGCTCCCGGGTTGATATCCTTCAGCAGAGTGGTCCCTTCCGCGGTTCCGTCGCTCAGCCAGAGCTCACGGCCGTGCAAGGGGTCGGAAGCGACAAAAAAGATTCGGCCGCCCAGCGGCGTAATGAAGTAAATCGGTTCGCTGATGAAGTTCGTATTGATATCTTTTACAAGGCTGGGGCCTTCTGCTTGAAGATATGTGCTGTTTGAAGCGAGAATCCCCAGAAACAAGACAAAGCCGCCGGCTGTCTTGGAGCACAGTATCGCCCTCCCGTCCCCGTCTCTTGCGCCCTTCCCCATGGCTGCTCCTCCTTTTACTTCCGGGAGACACCCTTTACGGCGTTCCCCCGTCCGGATTGAGGCGCCAGGCTGTCGGCTTAAATCTCCGACAAAGTTCATTGTAAGCGGGCTTGGCGCTGAGGCAAGGAAAATCAGAAGCGCCTTTTGAGACGGGGGATCCGGAACGGGGCAGCCTGCATTGCTCCGAAGAAAGGAAAGGAGGGGGCACGCGCCTGCGGCGGGTTACTTTGCGGTTATGCTGTAGCAGATAACCCAGCGTTTTGCTCGGATGTAGAGGCGTCCGTTTGCAACTGTGGGCTGCTGTTGCTTGCCGAGCTCTGCGGTGATCCGCATCCGGCCCAGCTCACGAAAGCCCGAAAGCTCGGCCCGCGCCATAAGGAGCTCGTCGTTTTTTGTGAGGGCGAAGATCATGTCCTCAACGATTATAAGCTGCTGCTTCTGTGTCCAGTCTTTGCCTTCAACTTTCCACAGAAGCTTTCCGGTGCGAAGATCGCTACAATGAATAAACCCTTTGGTGGAGCCGCCGCCGAAGCCGAACACTGCTCCATGGCGGACCGCAGGAGTGTTGTACATATTTGTCTGAAGGTCGTGCTTCAGGTAAAGCTGCTTGTAGTTTACGGTTCCCTGCTCCGCCTGCATTCGGAGGCAGGCCGAGAAGTTCCTTCGGCCGCCTTCGCCCGCGCACAGAAATAGATGCGATTCATAGGCTACAGGTGTGCTCACCAAACCGACCCGGATCGGAACCGGGTAAGGATAGCGCCAGAGGATGCGGCCCGTACGTGCATGAACCCCCAAAACTTCACGGGTCCCGTAGGTCGCAACAATGATCTGGGGGACTCCACCTACAACTTGATACGTAAGGGAGGCGGGTGCAGCAAGCTCCCGCCCGCTTCCTTTCACCTTCACCGCCCAGAGCAGCTTGCCGCTTCGCTTATCCAGAGCAACGAGCACAACACGCTCGGGACTGTCGGCCCCGACATAGAGAGTATCTCCTACGATAAGCGGCGTTGAGGCCTCGGTGGCCCAGAAGCTTTTGTCCTGGGACCAGACCTTCGTCCCGTCCCGCTTCAGGCAAATGATAGGGCATCGCATTTCCCATACATCGCCTTTGTAATTGGCGTAGGGAATAAAGTAGATCCTTTCTCCGTCGACAACAGGCGATGTGACAGGTCCTTTGACAAAATGCCTGTTTCCTTTCGGATACAAAAGGTGCTTCCAGCGTATGGAACCTGATTGTGGATCAAGACAAACAGCCCACTGTTTCTCGTCTACCTCGGCTGCTGTAAAAGCCAAGCCGCCGGCTTCCACAACCGCGCTCTTACCGTAGCCGACCTCAGTGCGCCAGAGCTCCTTAAGCCCGCCTGCAGGCCAGTTGCGAATCAAGGCAGGTTCACGGTAAACCGTATTTCCGCTGTTGGGAATAAACCGCGGGAGGTCTCCGGCGGCTGCTCCGTGCGTTCCGAACCGCAGCGAAACGACTGCAAGTAACACCAGAGCTTTGTACCGCAAGTTGAGCTCTCTTTGCATGGTGTATCTCCTTGTTGGAACGTTCCGCGGGGCGCAGCTCGATCCTCATACCGAGACGATCCCAAGGGGTTTGCGTTTCCTCCAGGCGCCGCCCGTGAAGTCCGGAACCTCAACAGGCTCGTTCGCGCGCGCTATAGAGCGCTCGCTTAGTTCCGAAACGGCGCTCAGCGCAGCCGCATCATAGACGTCCATATCAGGCGGTTCGCCCCTCAGAAGGCATTGGATCAGCCGATGGTTCATTATGTAGTCCATGCCGCCATGGCCGCCTCCCTTTGCCTTTTCGCCAAGGGCGCGCCAAAGCGGGTGTTCCCACTGCTCTGCATAACCGTCGAAGAAAGGTTCCCACTTTTCTCCTTTGGTTTTACCCTCGAGGTAAATGAGTGGTTCGGGATATTTGCGGATCTTTCCGCGGGTAGCCTGGAGAATTATCTTCCGACTGTAGGGGTGGGGGCTTGCCGTATCATAAACAACAAGAATGGTTTCTCCGGCATGGGTCTTGATCATGGTAGTGACCACGTCGCCCAGCGCGAACTTCAGTTTCCGGCGCGGATCGTCAGGCTCCAGATGTTCTTTCGCCCAAAGCTCAAAACCCCGCGACTTGGTGGCCATGGAAACCAATCGGGTGAAGCGGTTTCCGCGGTTGACATTCAGCCACTGGGCGACCGGACCGAGGCCGTGGGTGGGGTAGAGATCGCCGTTTCTATGCAGAGGGTGCTTGATCCACCAGTTTCTTCCGGAATTCCGCGTAAATATAAGGGCTCTTAAGTCATGAAGGTACCCGCATTCTGCATGGAGCGGCTCTCCGAGGAGACCCTTGCGAAGCATATTAAGCGCCATGAGCTCGAAGCGGTCATAGCAGCAATTTTCAAGCTGTATGCAGTATCGCCCGGATTTCTCGGCTGTTTCAACAAGCTCCCAGCATTGCTCGATCGTAAGCGCCGCGGGGACTTCGGTGGCAGCGTGTTTGCCCTGCTTCAGAGCTTCCACGCAAACCGGTGTATGCCAGCTCCATGGAGTCGCCGTGTACACGATATCCAAGTCGTCGCGGGCACAGAGTCGCTTGAAGTCGTAGGGCCCTTTGAAGTATCCGGCCGGCTCCCGGCGCCCCGCCTTCTTGAGGTATGCTTGGACGCGCTCGACTTTCCGCTTAACGACGTCGCAGACGGCCCTTATTTCGACGCCCGGTATTTTTATCAGGTTCTTAACGTGATTCGTCCCGCGATTGCCCACACCCACTATGCCCACGCGGACTTTGGGAAGGGGCTTCGGGCCGCTTGAGGGGGCGGCCTCCGACGGCAAAGCTGAAAGTGCGATGCCTGTTCTCAGTCCACGGTGTAGAAATTCTCGGCGCGATCTTCTCTGCTGCATAAGTTCTCCTCTGTATATCCGAGGTCCGACACAGGGCCCCATTTTACTTGAATTCCACAGCGGACCGCTACACGGGTTGCTATGCTTGTGAAGGGGCCCCATGGCTTGCCGGAGCGAATTGTGGAAACTGGAAAGTCACATAGAAAGGAGCAACGCAGGTCAGAGCCCGGGGGACGGTCAGGGCATGCGGCTGATAAGTTTCTCGACAGCGGTTTTGAACTCCTGCAGCACCGCGAGCTACTGAAGGCATCGATAAAAAGGCGGTAGCTGCCTTGAACTATAAACCGGAAGAGGGGGAGCGCCAGGCCTCGGCGCTTGCAGCCGGTGATTGAACGCCGAGGGTGAAGTAACCGTGAAGGTCTTGACCGGTGGCTCCACGGCTTTTGCGCAGCCTACAGCGTAAGGTGAGCTCGCCTGAGAACTCGAAAGCGTCGTCTTGTTGTTGTCGTTCAGCCTTCGGGGCTGCGAGCGAATAGAAAACAACCCCGCAAGCGACGCGCAGTCTTAGTCTATGCCTCGCTTCCTTCCTGTTTCCACTGCATGTTGGAGTGGGCAGCGGTACCCTGTTGCCGGACGATTGCTCTGCCGCCGGCGGGCTTCATCGCCCGGCCTTGTACCGGTAATCCGGAAATGTTCCCAGGAGTAGGCCGCGGTTGCAGTCGGCGCACGAGTTAGGCACCGGGGTCATACCTGAGTCGGCCATTGCCTTGCTTGTACCGGGCGAAATGATATCGAAAGTGTGTACCGCGATATCACCTCGGATCACAAACCCATCCTCGTCCTTATTGCGGGAAGGATACGAGAAAATGGGCACGAATTTAGAAAACCGGTTCGCTGGAGCTTCTCGGGGGGCGGCCGGGCGTAGGGCGGCGAAAGGTGAGGCACCTGGAGCGGTCAGCACGGGTCTTAGCGGAGGCGGGACGGGTTGGTGCGGTCAGTGCCGCTCTCGTATTTCCGATACTGCTTAGGATGGTACTTAGGAGGATTGTGTCAGGGCGTCAACGGGGCTTGTGCTTCGAGACGGAAAGTTAATGCGTTTCTGCAAGGGGTCTCTTGCCTTGAAAGCGGCCTGGGTGCTTTCAGTGTTCCTTCTTGCCTCGTGTGAAGAAGGATCACGGTTCAGTCCACAGGCTTCGGTCAGGAATAGAGCGCCTCTTGCTGCAGACGACAGCGCAACAACCGACGAAGACAAGGCGGTGGCAATATCGGTGCTTAACAATGACAGCGATGCGGACGGGGACTCATTGGAAATAACCGCGACGACGGATCCGGCACACGGTACGGTCGAGATCTACGGGAGTTCGATCAAATACACGCCTTCAGCTGATTACAATGGAAGCGATTCGTTCACCTATACTGTGTCGGACGGCAAAGGTGATTCGGCTGCAGCCACTGTCACTGTGACGATTAATCCGATAAACGATGCCCCCGTCGCTGCAGATGACAGCGCAGCGACCGACGAAGACAAGCCGGTGACAATATCGGTGCTCAACAATGACAGCGATGCGGACGGGGACTC
This sequence comes from uncultured Planctomycetia bacterium, assembly GCA_964529985.1. Taxonomy (GTDB): domain Bacteria; phylum Planctomycetota; class UBA8108; order UBA8890; family UBA8898; genus CAZGYL01. Next base: position 8,231 of record CAZGYL010000168.1, read on the forward strand.
ATTGGAAATAACCGCGACGACGGATC
>CAZGYL010000168.1:8356-9506 GCA_964529985.1 uncultured Planctomycetia bacterium
CAGCCACTGTCACTGTGACGATTAATCCGATAAACGATGCCCCCGTCGCTGCAGACGACAGCGCAGCGACCGCTTTGAATACGGCGGTTACGATATCTGTGCTGAGCAACGATACGGATATAGAAGGCGATACCCTGTCAATAAGCGGTACCACAGCGCCGGCGCACGGATCAGTGGTCAATAATATTACCTCGCTCACATACACTCCTCAATCCGGCTACAGCGGGATCGATTCTTTCGCGTACACGGTGTCCGACGGCAATGGGGGTACAAACTCTGCGGTTGTTACGGTAACAATAAGTGAAGAAATGTATGTCGCGGGCATCGATATGTCTCTTGTTGCAGTGGGCCGGAATTATAAAGGAAATGCTACCGTACTTATTGAAGACTTCGTCGGGCAGGGATTGGCCGCTGCGACCGTAGTAGGGGATTGGTATTTCAACGGAGCCCTCTTGGCTGAGGGTGTAAGCGCCGAGACGGATTCGCAAGGCTATGCAGTTCTCCTTTCAAATCCGAAGCCTCAAGATGAGGGGGGTACTTTTACTTTCGTTGTAACCGACGTGGTCCTTACGGGATACACATACAACAGCGCCCTGAGTGCCGAAACACAAGACTCCATTTCCTTCTGAATTTAGAAGTCCTCCTTGATTGGCTGAGAAGTAGTTTTTCCGCCGCAGGCTCGAGGAGATGTTCAAGGAGCCGGCATTCCTTTCGGCCTCAAAACCCGAAGGCCCGAGTATGCCGGGGGCTGAATTCACCGCTCACTTGCGCCGCATGAAAGAAGAACTAAAGGAGGATCACCGCAAAGGTACGCCGTTTTTTATCAGTGAACTTCCACCGGAAGATCCCGCTCGGCTTTTCGCCGGCAAGGAGAATCCCGATTGAAACCGCTGAGCTCTGCTTTCAGAACCGATGCAAACCGTGCAAGTAGTCTCTTGCGATTACGGTGTTTTCGCTCTACGCTGAATGTATGAAAGTGTGGTTCAAACAGGCTTAGCTTGGAGTAGAAGCATGGACTGGGCTGGCTTTTGCGCGGTCGTGTCCCGCCTTCGGGCAGGCGGTGCAAGATACGGGGCAGAAAACGCAGCCATACCGGCTGTCTTATTTTGGGTTGTGGCGGCTCTATTTCCGTGTGCAGCTTCAGGCCAGG
>CAZGYL010000169.1:0-9455 GCA_964529985.1 uncultured Planctomycetia bacterium
CCGAAAAGAAGCAGACGCCTGCGCCCGGAAACAAGACCGAATCCGAGCATCGGTGCTCCCAACCTTGTGTACGGTCCTTCAGCCGCAGGGAGTTTTCCGCAACTGAGAGCGAGAGCTTTCAGAGAAGGGAAAAAGATCATCGCCTGGAGGTTGTCCATGGGGGTGACTGTAGCGCGCAGGAGTCGCTCGGCAAGCCGCAGTGTGGGCGGTGGATCGGAGGCGATCAGCTTGCGGATTTTCTCAATGCGCGTTCCGCCGGGATTTTCAGAAAGAAAATGGTTGGTGGCGTATAAGTAGCGCCCTTCGGTCTCGGTGCGCAGTCGTACGGCGTTCGGCGTGATTTCAAAAACACCCGCCCTGCCTGAGGCGTCGCAGACGGTAAGGTTGTTGCCCGTCGTTGTGGGGGTTTCCTTCAGAAACCTGCGTGCAGCGGATAAGTCCGAACAACTCTCAAGCATCCTCCTGAACGCCATAGCGTAAGGCTCGGCCCTGAGGTTGTATTTCTTGCCGTAAACCTCCATTACGGCGGCTGCAAGTCCGTCGCTGTTAATACCGCTCAGCGCGCCTACCAGGCCCGGGAACCCGATGATCGCAACGCGGCGCTCTTTTTCTCCCGGAACCGAAAATATCACCGTATGGCGGTGGAGAACCCCGAATCCGGGAAAATCCAGGTTTCGTGCGAAAAAGCCGTTCTTACCGACAGACACGACAGTTGTACAGGCGAACATCTTGACCAAATCGAAAAAGGTGTTGGCAAGCAGGACTTCTTCATAGGAAAGCCCGCACCCTTGCGCAATGCCCGCCATTTCCTCGCGCAACTCGGGCGGCACGGAAAGCTTCAGCGCACGGGTTGCAAGAAACTTCCTGCCGAGATTTCCGCCCAGAAGATTGAAGAAAGCCTGCTCGTAGGTCTTCCGCAGGTAGAGGATCTCCTCCCTGAGGAGGCGGCCGTGGCGAAGCCCACGGCTGTATGCACTACCGTGCAGGTAGAAAACCCTTTTGCCTCCGAATTCGGCGTCGCCCGGAACCCTCGGGACAGCGGAGGGGAGAGCTGCAGCCGGAATCAAGAGAGCAGAAAGGAACACGAACTTCCTCGGCGTCATGGAAAGATTCCTCAGAGATATCCCAGATCTTCAAGCCGCCCCAGAACTTCAGATCGGTCGGCGCTTCTGTAACGCGATAGATGGTTTTGCAAGAGTGCAAAAAGCCGCTCTTGTTCCGCCTTCGGCCCTTCACCCGAAACCATGTAGAGCCTTTTGGAGGCGGTTTTTTCGACTCCGCCCTCAGCCTCCCAAAACGGGCGGTCCGGGCTCAAACGCAGGGCTTTACAGCACAACGAAAGTCTTCGGAGAAAACGGGGCAGGGCAATGCCGCCTAAAGCAACGGCCGTAACCCGCGCTCCGCCTCTGAGAGCTCCGAAAAGGCCCAATCGCCAGTCTTCCCGGAAAAAAAGCCCGCCGGTGTCGGCTTGTTCGAGGACCTGAAGCGAGGATTTTTCACCCAGACCTGCTTCTGCGAGAGCGAAGACGAAAAGATGAAGGAGGGAGATTTCAGCCTGATTCCCTGGGAGGTCGGCCTGTGGTGCGCGCGAGAAAAAGGCTTCTGCGGGCTCTTGTGTGAGAGGGCTCTCAGGTGCGAGCTGCAGGTAAAGCACAAGCCCCTGTTTCGGGAGTTCCCTCAAGAGTCGCTCTTCTTCCTTTTCCGGCCGAGCTGAGAGGTGGACCCATGCAACGGATCCGCTTCTAAGCTGCAGCAGGCGGGCCGGTGATATCGCTTCCGTTCTGCTTCCCGCAATTACCTTCAGATTATCAGGCAGACGGGTTACAAAGAACCGGATCCCGCGCAGAGCCGGCTTCAGAAGCAAGAGCCGCCCGGAAACAGAGTTCTTCCCTTCGCTTAAAATGCGGCCCGGGTAAAGCCCCGTAAAGAAGGCCGTCGCATTGCCTGCAACGTCTCCGGCGGGCAGGTGCACTTTGATCTTGGAGCAGGCGGGCGGGACCAAGTATTCCGGCCTCACCGCTGCCGTCACCAAGAAAAGCAAACCTGTCTGATCCCCGGCGCCGGACACAGCCCCTCCTTCCGCGCAGCTTCCGCTTCCACCTGAAGCCCTTTTTCCGGGTCACTCGATTCTACGGAATAAGTCCCCGGGTTCCTATAATCCCTTTCAGAGCTTGCGCTTCGCGGCCCTGCGGGGTTTTACTACCGTAGGCGGTCAGGGATTTCGGGAACCCCGCGCAGCGATTCCGGTCTTTTTATTTGAGTGAGCCAATTGGAAGCTCAGGAACGCAACTTGAAGAGCGGTGAGAGCGACGAAGCCCTGGTGAGAAAGGCTCAACAGGGAAGCGGGGAGGCGTATGCACTTTTGGTCGAGCGCTACAGCCCTCAGGTCCTCAAGACCCTCTACTACCTTACCGGGGACCGCGACGAGGCCGAGGATTTGGCCCAGGAGGTATTCTTGCGGGTTTTCCGGGGGCTGCGGGGTTTCCGCAGGGAGGCCTCTTTCCGCACGTGGCTCTATCGCATCATGCATAACATCGCAGCCAGCCGCCTGGCTTACAGACAGGCTGAGAAACGCGGGGGGCACTTGCAGTTTGCAGGGAACGAGAAGGCGGCCGAACAGCCGGCCGGCCGTAGTTCCGACCCTGCTCAACCTCTTATGAACGAGGAGCTTCGCCGGGCCGTAGAAGAGGCGATCCTTTCACTGGAACCGGACGCAAGGGAGCTTATTGTGCTGAGGGACATTGAAGATCGTTCCTATGAAGAAATCAGTCGGGCGTTACAGCTTCCAGTCGGAACTGTAAAAAGCCGGATCCACCGTGCGCGGTTGCTGCTTCGTCAGCGCCTGAAGAGGTACTTGTGATGGATTGTGACCGCTTTGCAAATGCTCTGCAGGAACTTCTTGACGGGTCGTTGCCTGAAGAGAAACGGCCTGAGGTGGAAGGGCATTTGCGTTCTTGCAAGCGCTGCAATGAACTTTACGCGGATCTGAAGCGCCTTCGCTCGTTGCTCAGAAGCCTGCCCGACTTGAAAGTTTCTACGGAGTTCACGCGAAACGTGAAAGAGATTATCGAAGCGGAAAGAAGGCGTGCTTTCCGCAACAAATTTCTCTTGCGTGCCGCAGCGCTTGTTCTCGGAGCGGTTTCTCTTTCCGTTGTTTTGATCTTGGCCTTACGGAGACCCGCCGGCCCCAGAGAGGTTGCCGGCGTCTTCACGAAGAAGCAACACCCGCCGAAGCTCCAGAAAACCGAAGGGCTGGGAAGCGAAGAGAAGGAAAAGGAGAAGGAAAAAGGACCTGCAGAGCCCGTGGTTCGAAAGATACAGGCAAGCCGGCCCGCGCGTGCACCGAAGCCGCCGGCACGAACGCTCTTGCGTGTGGAGAGAGCTGCCCCCGAAGGCGCTGCACCGCTTTCACGGCCTGTAGGCCGCGGGAAGGATATGCTTAAGGCCGCTGAGAAGGCAAAGGTTTCGGCCGAAGTCCTTGCAGGGACGCCGGCTTGGGCGGACAAGTCGCTTGAAACCAAAGGTGCTGCGGGGGTGGGGGTGAGCCCGGTGGAATACTTGTTTCTGCAAGATACGCCTCAAACGCGTGCTCTGCTGGCACGTATGGGTATTAAAGGGCCTCCGGGGGCGCGGGCATTCAAAGTGGAGCTGCCGAGAGAGGCGTTCGGAAAGTTGCAAGCGATCGCTGTTGCAATAGGGAAAACGCCGGAGCCGCAACTAGCAAAAGAAAAGGTCCGGGCACATGCACGCCGCGGCGGTGCGGCCGTAAGGTCCGTCCGCAAGAGCGCCGGGGCCCGCGCTCTGGTTGAGAAGAGAAAAGAGACCGAGCAATACGTCAAGGTAATGATCCTTTTGGTTCCTTCGCCTGAAAAAGCCCCTTCCGGGTTTTACAAACCACCTTCCGGCGGTCGGTCAAGGGAGTCAAAGGCCGCACAGGAAAAGCCGGCGCAGAAGCCCGCCGGTAAAAATCAAAGGCCGTAGGCAAGCCTCTCGGCCAACCGGCCGTCCAAGCCTCTGTGAAGAATTTTAGCTTGGGTGGTTTCTATGTCGTACGGAACCCGGTGGAAGATCACCTTCTCTCCTGTGAACTCCACGTAGCATGCCCGCGGGTCCCGGTCCCGCGGTTGTCCTACAGAGCCGACGTTGACGATGAGTTTTTGGTCTTCGAGTTCCACGACCTGCCCGTCGGTTCCCGCCGGGCACAGCAAGCGGTTTCGGGAAAAGACACAGGGCACATGGGTGTGGCCGCAGAAACAAATCGGCTCAGGAAACTCGAAGAGTTCGGAAATGGTCTCTTCCCCAGCCGCAAGGAGCAGCCTGTCAAGAAGATATTCATCAGTCGGATCACGCGGGGATCCATGAACCAGGCAGCAGTTCTCACCGGCGGCGCGCGCGGGCAGGGATCTAAGAAACGATAGGTTCCGCAGGGAGCGGATAGGGTGCCTCCACGGGTTTAGCAACCGGGATTTTGTCCATTGTATGGCGTTGCGTGCAAGGCTGTGAAAACCTATCGGCGCGCGGAGGATCGCATCTTCATGGTTTCCTTTCAGCACGATAGTGCACCGCCGCCTCACCGCGGCTATACAAAGCTCCGGATCCGGGCCGTATCCCACTATGTCCCCGAGGCAGTAGATCGTCTCGATCCCCCGCCGATCGATATCCTGAAGCACGGAGGAAAGAGCTTCCCAATTCCCGTGAATGTCGGAAATGACGGCAACTCTCACGAGTTGTTACTCTGCTTGCCTTTTTTAAGATTCTCCAGCACCTCGGGGTCAAGTTCATATCTCAGGCAGCATTTCAGCTTGCCGCAAAGCCCGCAGTTCTTGCCGGGGTTAAGTGGCTGACCTTGTTCTTTCGCCATGCGGATGGTCACAGGCACGATGCGGTCAAGCCATGTGGCGCAGCAAAGCGGAAGGCCGCACGTACCTATCCCTCCATGGATCCGGGTACAGTCACGCGGGCCGATCTGCCGCATTTCGATCCGGGCGCGGAACCGCCGAGCCAGAATGTGAACGAGTTCCCTGAAATCGATGCGGCCGTCCGCTGTGTAATGGACCACCACCTTCTGGTCGCCCAAAAGGCGTTCGACCTTTACAAGCCGCATCTGAAGTCCGAGCTCAGCGGCCTTCTCTTCCACAAAGCGTTTGAGCTCAAGTTCCGCGGCTCTTTCATTGGCCCGGGCCCGCTCCAGATCGCGTTCGTTCGCCCTCCTGAGGATCGGCCCGGCAAGCGCGTCTTCGGCCTTCTTCGGGCGCAGCGGGGTGACCAGCGTGCCGAGCTCCACGTCGCGGGGGCTTCGAACGACCACTTTGTCCCCGGGCCTCAGAGAGGCGTCATCAGTGCCGAAAAGGCCTCGGAACCTGTAGCTTCCGTAGCGCACGACGCCGCAGTAGGCCGCCTCAACGGTGCCGGACTGCGCACCTTGGGCCGTCCCGGTGCGGGAGCTTTTCTGCTGCGCCTGGTCGTTTCCCGATTGCTTGCTTTTCTCGTCGGTTTGGTGGTGCATACAGCGCCTATTATAGCGACCGGCCCCTTGCACGCGAGCACGCTCAGCCTGAAGCGGCCTCAATGAACGCCTGTACGTTGTCGAATTCGTTGTGCAGCTGCTCGGCGAGCTTCTTCCAGTTCAGGGAAGCCGCCTTGGCAAGGGGCCAATTGCTCAGTTCTTCATAAGTGGGCGGCGGTGAAAAACCGGTAAAACCGAGCCGTTCGATGCGAACGATCGCATCGGCCAACTGAAGCGAGGCGGCAAGCGGCTTTTCAGCAGGATCGCAAGGCGGTCCGTGGTGGTGCGCAAGCGCTTCGCTGATATGTTCGGGGAGGTTCCACACTTCGGCGAGCCATGCGCCGATCCGCGCGTGATCGACCCCGAGAATACGTGTTTCCGCCTCGTACATAGGAATCCCTTCCGCCGCGGCCAATTCGAGAATCCTCACAAATTCTTCGTGAAAGACCGCATCCATGAGGATCTTACCCACGTCGTGGATGAGTCCGGTCACGAAGGCTTCTCCACCGAGATCGAGGCGGCAGACCCGTCCGATAAGATCGCAGGCTTTTCCGCATGCACCTGCATGCTCCCAGAAAGCTTCGCGGGTGAAAGCCCCGGCCTTGCCTCGGAAGCGCAGCATTCGGAAGACCGAGATACTGGTCACAATGTTCGTTATATTCCGCATGCCGAGAAGCACCAGGGCTACGCTCAGGGATCCCACCTGCTGGCTGAGGCCGTAAAACGCACTGTTGGCTACTTTGAGCAACCGGCTTGTAAGAGGCGGATCCTTGGAGATTACCGCCGCCATGTCTTTAAGAGAGGAATCCGGGTCGTGGGCCAGCCTGAGCACTTCGGCTGCAACTTTGGGCAGGGTCGGCAGCCCGCCCACGGCGCTGACCCGGCGGCGGAACCGTTCAAGGGCTTCCTGATCGTTTTTTGTTGTCGTCTTTGAGGTCACTGCAAAGCTCGCGAACGTACTGTTCCTGACGGTCCTCCATTCGGCGCCGTTCGGACGGCGTGGCATCGTTGTATCCGCAGAGATGGAGGAGCCCGTGAACGCAGTACCGCAGGAGCTCCCTTTCAGGTGTTTCGTCAAGTGAAGCCGCGACCCTTTGGGCGGTTTCCGCAGACACCACGATCTCCCCGGCGATACCATCCTGGTCAGGCCCGTAGCAAAATGCGAGCACGTCCGTAGGGTGATCGCGCCCGGTAAAGCGCGCATTCAACTCTTGGATGGTCCGATCGTCTACGATTGCAACCGAAAGGTTTCCCTCCCACCCCTCGCGCCGGGCCACTGAACGGAGAACCTTACGAAGCAGGACTCGGTTTATCGGCAGTAACTCCTGTTCTACCGCCAGATGTATGCGCATGCCGGCTCCGGGAAACAGTTGTTGCTTCTTCAGGGTAAGGGATACGGCCGTGGAAGATCTGCGTTGATAAGGTTCGCAGGAAGCTTTCTTCGATCTTGCGCAGGTCGCGCATGGTGAGCTTACTGTCATCCAACTCACCCTCTTGGAGGCGCTTCGAAATGATGTCGTGCACGAGGTTTTTCAACCGCGCGGGAGTCGGATCTCCGATCGTGCGGCTTGCCGCTTCGACCGCATCAGCGAGCATGAGAACCGCAGCTTCTTTGAAAGTGGGCTTAGGCCCGGGATACCTGTAGCTTTCTATGTCGGTGTCGTGACGCACGCCCGCGTCCGCCTGATCCTTTGCTTTCTGGTAAAAGTAAGTCACCACCGTCGTGCCGTGGTGCATCGGTATCATCTGGGCCACCTTCTGGGGAAGCTTTTCTTCTTCCGCGATGCTCAAGCCGTCTTTCACATGGGACACGATTACAAGTCTGCTCATTTCCGGGGAAAGACGATCGTGTGGATTGGGGCCGCTTACGATGTTTTCAACGAAATATTCAGGCTTGAGGATTTTGCCTATGTCGTGATAGTACGCACCCACGCGCGCAAGGAGCGGGTCGGCTCCGATTGCGGCGGCAGCTTCGCTTGCAAGGTGTGCGACGTTCAAAGAGTGAGTGAAGGAACCGGGAGCCCGCAGGTTGAACGTCCGGAGCAGCTCGTTGCTAAGATCGGCCAGCTCCCGCAACCTGCGCTCGGTGAGCACATCGAAGAAGTGTTCAAGCGCAGGCAAAATACTCGTCATGACGACTCCGCCCAGAAGGCAGCCTGCAAATGCGTACAGCGGCCGCAGCAGGCGCTCCGGGTAAGGCGGAACCGATCCGACGAGGTCACACACAGCGACCGTTACGGCTCCTACAAGACCTGCAAAGAACCCGGTTATCGCAGGGCGCGACTGGGATCGAATTCTTCTTGAGCCCAAGACGCAGACAAGACCGCCTGTAATGAAGCTGAGCAGCAGCGGAAGGCGCAGCACCAGAATTTTCATCACCGAAGGTGTATCTTCCCAGAAAAGAAACGTGGTCTGGGGATCCATAAAGCAGGCAAGAAGCGACCCGGCGGCCACCAAGTACATGCCTACGTAAGGCGAGTAAGTGACCGTGGCTATCATTGCAAGCAGTGAAACGGGCGCGAAGAAAGTAGGCAGGCCCGAAAGCGTCACGATCTTTGTGATGACCGCGAACCCGAGCACGGTTCCCGCAAGCCTGTGGAACGTGGCCACCGAGGAAATCGAATCCGGGAAAAGTTCACTGAAGCAGGTCCAGCCCAGTATCCCCAAGAGGAAGGCGAGCAGCCCGAACCACAGCGCGTTGCCGAAAGGTCCTCTGCTCCACCCCTCAGCTACGAGGCCCGCAATGATAAAGACAACCGCAAGTGCGATACCGCTTCGGGCAAGCGTATTGGAATACTGCTGCTCGCGCAGCAAGATCGATTCCTTCGTCTCGATCTTGCCGAGAGTGGCTTTCTGCCACTTTTTGCGCTTTTGATCCCGAAGGAGGCCCACGGCGTTCAGCCTTTCTGGTGGCTTTTTGTGTCTTCGTAGCGCTCGTAAGCTTCAACAATCCGCTTTACAAGCGGGTGTCGCACGATATCGGCACGCCCCAGGTACACCCAAGCTATTCCCGGAACGTCCCGCAGCACTTTCGCCGCTTCTACAAGTCCCGAGCGGCCGTTCGGTATATCGATTTGGGTGACGTCGCCTGTGACCACGATCTTCGAGCCTTCACCCATACGCGTCAAGAACATCTTCAGCTGGGCGGAAGTGGCGTTCTGGCCTTCGTCAAGGATGATAAAGCAATTATTCAAGGTGCGGCCCCGCATGTATGCAAGGGGAATAACCTCCACAACCTCCCGGTCCAGGTATCGCTTCACCTGGTCATAGTCCAGAATTTCGTTCAGCGCGTCATAAAGCGGGCGCAGGTAGGGATGCACCTTTGCATAGAGGTCACCCGGGAGATACCCGAGTTTTTCCCCGGCTTCAACAGCAGGCCTGCACAGCACGAGCCGGCGGATAACCCCGGAGCGAAGTTGGTGCACCGCCATCTTGACTGCAAGATATGTCTTTCCGGTACCTGCCGGTCCTATGCACATAACCACGTCGTGCCGCTCCATTGCGGCTATGTAGGCCGCTTGCCCTTCGGTTCGAGCCCAGGCGGCCGTACCGCTCCGTTTTGGTTCCGGAGCCGAGCCTCCGGCGGCTTTCTGGAAAAAGCCCGCAGGTACCGCACCGCCCGCCCGAATCAAGGCGAGTGCGCTTTCAAGAACCCCCAGGGCTTCCTCCACAGCTTCTTTAGGCCCGCTTATTCGGATATTCCCGTCGCGTGCGGTTATGGTCACCCCGAAAGCTTGCTTCAGTAAGCGAAGGTTCTGATCCCGGGGCCCGCACAAAGCTAAGGCTTCCTCCCGGGTCAATCCTTGAATCCAGTGTTCAGCCACGTTCGGTTTCTTCTCCTCCTGCTCTCGCGCTAAGTCCCGACCTGCTCCTCAGACCGATTACACCGCTTTTTGCTGCGCCACTTCTCTATGCTATCGGCATCAGAGCCTGGTCGGGAGTTCCGCTC
>CAZGYL010000170.1:0-9446 GCA_964529985.1 uncultured Planctomycetia bacterium
ATAACCCCCCCTCCCGTCCCCCCCTTTCGGGGGAAGGGGGGGATGCGCCCGCTAATGCGGGCACCCAGCGTCGAAAGGGTGTCTCCGAATTACGCACGGTCATATAGGAGGCGGGAGAAAGGATAATCCGGGGTCTATCTGAAGCTACAGGCGCTTATGATCGAAGCTGTTTCAGATCCGACTTGGCGTTTCAGGCCTATGGCGCCGGCTGAGCTTAATATCGACCCGGTTGAGGAGGAGTTCTTCACCACCGAAGCCCTGGAAGATATGAGCGAGGCTCTGGTCAGAGAGGCCATCCAAAACTCTCTTGATGCTGGAAGGGGTGAAGAAGCCGTACTCGTGCGTTTTGCGCTGGTGTGGCTTTCGGAAGAAAAGCCGCAGAAGGGGTTTCTGGATCCGCTCTTGCCTCATCTTGAAGCAGTTGCAGATAAGCTGGATTTCCCTGAAAAGGGCGGACCCTGTACGTTTCTTACTGTGGAGGACTTCGGGACGCGAGGGCTTGAGGGCGATTGCAGGCAACTTGAGGACACTGCCGGGCAGCAGAGCTCGGACCGACGTACGCGGAACGATTTTTATTATTTCTGGCGTAACGTGGGCCGATCGGCGAAGGGTCTGAGTGAACGAGGCCGCTGGGGCTTGGGCAAAACCGTTTTCCCTGCATGTTCAAGGATCCGAGCCTTTTTCGGGCTTACAGTGCGCTTGCAAGAACCTCGCGTTCTTCTTATGGGAAAAGCCGTTCTTTGGATACACCGGTTGAATGCAACACGGTTCGCCCCTTACGGCTACTGGGCTGTTTTTGAAGATGATGTACCCTACCCGGTGAGTGAAGGTCCTGAGATTCGGAGATTCAGCGAGGCTTTCGGCCTGACACGGAAGGAAAGCGAACCCGGGCTGTCGGTCGTAATACCCTACCCTGATCCTGAGATAACCGAAGAGAGGCTCATTGAAGCGGTCTTGAGGCAGTATTTTTTCCCGATAGTTGAAGGCAGGCTTATTGTTGAGATAAGAGACCGGCGGGGTGAGTGGACCCGGATAGACGCCCGAACGATTCCAGAAGTGGCTGAGAAACGCCTGCGAGGCAGGAAGCGGCGCTATCTCGGCCTTATTCGGCTGGCAATGTGGATCCACGGGCCGCAGAGGACCGAACCCGTTGAGCTCAAGGCCCCGGCCCCGAATGTTTCACCGCAGCGGCTGGAAGAATGCATTGAAGGAAACGCCTTAGCGGACCTCAGGCGGGTTTTTGAAAACTGCAGGCCTATTGCGCTTAAGATTCCTCTTTTTGTCCACAGAACCCGGGAGCGCCGGGGTGGGAGAAGGCGAAAAGCCGCAGACGCTGCGCCTGAGCCTGTAAAGACGTTTTTTGAGCTTTATATGCAGCGCGATGAAGACCTCGGTCGAGGTGAAGGCTTTTTCGTCCGCCAAGGTATCACGATCGAAAACCCGACTGTTGTGCGCCCCCCGGGGGTCAGATGGATCGTTAACGTAAGTGATGCAGCTCTTGCGACTTTCCTTGGAGACGCGGAAAACCCGGCGCATACGGAGTGGCAGCGAAATGCACGCAGCCTTAAGCAACGATATACTTATGGGCCTTCAACAGTAGACTATGTGCGCAGCGCGCCTCGCAGAATGGTTGCACTGCTTACGCGCCAGGCCGCAAAAGAGGATCGGGGGCTTTTGAGATCGATTTTTTCTCTGCCGCTGGACCAAGGGCAAGCTCGGGCTGTAACCGGCGAAGGTGCGGCCGAAGCTGCGGAGCGCGCCGTCGCCCGGCCGGAGGCAGTGCCTGAACTAGCCCCTGCACAAAAGTCTTTTTTGAGTGTCCTTGCCGTCGAGAACGGTTTTTCGCTTGTAGGCAAGCAGGACCGCAGTGGTTCGCCTCGGGAGCTCAGCGTTACCGTGGCATATGAGGTCACCCGCGGCGATCCTTTCAAGCGCTACAGCCCTTTGGATTTTGAACTCGATCGATCTCCGATTCGTCTGAGGTGTGCAGGTTGCAGAATCGCTGAAGTCGGGTTCAATCGACTGCGCCTGACGGTGACTCAGCCCGCGTTTGAGCTCGAAGTTTCGGGTTTTGATCCGAATCGTGATCTGCGTGTGAGAATCATCGAGGTCGGCTCAAAGCGCGTAAGACGCGAAAGCGCGATTGCTCGAAGTTCCGAGGTCTGAGGAGTCAAGCCGTGCTGCGGAAACTGAATTTTACAGGCAGAAAACGGATCCCCCGCTCCCGCCTGTCTATAGAGATTTACGAGTCTGACGGCGACCGGAGATTTGAAGCTGATTTGAGGCTTGAGGGATTGGGACTTCCCCCGAAGGCCGTGGTGTTCGTTGAAGCTTACCACCGTTCTTTCTACAAGCGTTTTGAGTACGGTGTGGTGGAGAAGATCAACCCGCCGGCGGATCGATCCTTGGGGGAATTGCCGGTGGCTCGGCCTCTTTTCAGAGTTAAAGTCGTGAAGCGTACCGGCGGACTCGGCCGGATCGTTGCTTCAGCGGACAGGATCATCCCCAGATTGCGGGAATTCGACGAAGAAGGGTGCGACATCCTCCTGCCTGTTGAATTCCAGGACATGGGAGAGCGCTTGTGGCGCTTGTCGCTGGAAGAAGACATGCCGAGGCTCTATCTCAACAGTGCCTGCAAGGGGCTGAGGGAAGCTGCACGGTCGAGCGTGGAATTTCTTGCGCTTGTATACCCGGAGGTACTGCGGCGGATTTTTACATACATTCTCCGTGAGCACGACCAAAGATGGGACGACCCGGAGGACTGGCCCGGCAAATGGGTCCTATACGCGCAGCGCGTTCTGGGCCGCCCGGCCCCTGAGCCCGAAATGGAACCCTCCGAAAAGGATGAATGGATTGAGGAAACAGTAGAGGCCTTTTGCCGGAAGCACAAGGTTCGGGAGCGGTTCCAGGAGCGCCTCGGTGCAGAGGACTTCGATAACGGCTGAAAACGGCGGACATTTTTCTTGGGCACGGTGGAACCTCCATGGAAGTCCGTAAGCTTACAAAGCGCGGCTTGGAGCTTTTCCAAGCTTACCTCCAGGCTCTGCGCTCGGGAGAACATGCTGAGTTTCCCGAGGACCTGAAAGAAGATCCGGCCCTTGCCGTCCCATGTCCTGACCTTGGAGTCGTGGAAGAACGGGACTTTCAGTCCAGGCTTGAAATCGGGCGTTATCTGAATGAGGTTTTCGCTGGAGTTCCGTTTCGCAGAATAGGTGAGGATGTAGGGCTTTGGACTTGGCTTTCGGTTTTCTTTTTCGATGTGCTCTGTCCGGCCGGTACCGGCGGCGCGCGCAATCCGGGCGCCGACGACAGGCATGTATTGAATCCAAGCCCGATGCGCTCACCGCGTCACCTTCTTTGGGGGCCTTACTTGGTTTACAAGCTCCATGGAGAGCAGGCCGGCGTACTTCTTTGCTCAGCCCCTCACAGGGAGAACCCGTTTTACAGGGAGATAGCCTACCGGCAGAATCTGCTTGCCAATCCGGCTGTAGTGGAAGCCCTTTCGCTTCTGTACCTGAAGAGGGGGCGGAAGTTGCGGCCCAAGCCCAAATCCGCAGTCGGCAGGAACCAGCCCGGGTCGCTGAAGCGCTTTGTTGATCTGGTGCAGCAGCTGGACGTGAACTTTGATCTTTTCAGTACGGACGCAGAGACGCTGGTCAGGCTGCTTCCCCAGGAGTTCAACCGCTGGAAGCCCCGCCGGTTGAGATCGCCTTCCTCCAGTTGAAGGGCTTGTCCGTACAGGCTCCCGCCGCCTGTCCCACCCGGCGGGCGGGATCTTGCACGCAGCCGGGAGGTACTTTATTGCGCGCCGAGCCCGCCGGGCTATAATCCTCAATTCAGAAGCCCTTACCGGGCTTGGGGGTTGTCAGGGACTTCGTTGGGTTCTGCGGTCGTTCCGGCCGCAGGTTGGTAAGTTCCAGTTGACCGGGAAGTGCGCTTTTCCCGGGAGGACCGTATTCAAAGGAGGGGCTGAACCATGAGGGTACTGGCCATAGCAAACTACCTTGGAGAAGAAAAGGTCTTGCCCGACGTGGTTAAGCTCTCAAAGGACGAAAACATAGATTTCATTGTCTTTGCCGGCGGTATTGTCAGCGGCAAGCGCCGGGTTTCAGAGTTTGAGGAGGCCGAGCGCGCTGAAAGAGAGGCCGATTTCGGAAAGGTCTCCTCTGAAGAAGAGACGGATCTGCAGCAGTATGCAAAGTTTTTTACGGCAATAGGGGAGACAGGCGTTCCTCTGTACTACGTCCCGGGCAAATTCGACGCGCCGATTGAGCGGTTTTTGCGCGAGGCTTTCAACTACGAGGTCGTTTATCCGCACATCCGCAATATCCACAAGAGCTTTGCGTTCTACCGCAGCCACTACGAGTTGGTCGGCATGGGCGGCGAAATCTCCGAGAAGCAGCGCGAAGAGCGTTTTATCCTGCGGTACCCGCGCTGGGAGGTCGAGTACCATTTGAAGATCATCCGCGATTTGCGCCCCATGCAGTTGTTAATGGTTTTCTACACGCCGCCTTACGGGGGTAAGTTGGATCTTGTGGCAGGCGAGCATACCGGTTCGGAAGTTGTAGAAGACTTTATCAAAACATATGACCCCAGTTACGCGTTTGTGGGCTCGGGGGCTGACCAGGGAGAAGAGGTAATCGGCACTACGCGGGTAATAAATCCCGGGCCTTTGCACGACGGCAAGTACGCTCTGTTGAACTTGCGGAAGCACGAGGTCCAATTTAAGACGCTGTAAGGGGCGGGCTCCGGCGGCGTGGTTCTCAGGCGGGCCCGTTCGGGCCCGCCTCACACTGAGCGCTCTTGCCGCCAATGCATATGTTGGCTGCTCACGGGAGCTCTTTATGCGAAGAGCTGGAGTTGATCCGGGAAAAAGGAGCCGCCACAGCGACGCCAAGCTACGGAACGTCCTGCTTAAGGTTCAAGCTGCGGCACCTTAAAGATTACTGTTGCCATCATTTGCTCGAGGAGTTATTCTGTATTACACAATTTTATCGTCAGGATCACCGGCGCGCGGAGCCGGCGATCAGAGGACGATTTTGAAGAGTTTCTTGAGGTGCCTGCAGGCGGACAGGAGAAGAGTCAGCATGAGAGCCTTTAAGTATTTTGTTACAGTCGGGATGTTGATTGTTGCGGTAGTCCTCGTGATGATGCTCTTGCCTGGCGGTAACGACAGGTCCGGAGAACCCTATCTCTTGAAGCCTCCGCACGTGTCTGTTGAAGGAAATCTCTCAGGCGGCGACGTCTTTAGAATCAACGAAGGGAAAGCGTCGATTAGTATCTCGATGCGTGACGGGGAACCGGTTATGCACCCTCCCGCCTCGGCAGGTATCCCTCTTTTCGAGAAGGTGAACGGCGAGTATGTGCTCAGCTCGATGGTGCGCAAGCTTTTTATCAAGAAGATTACCGTCCCTGATTTCAAGGGCGGAAAGCGGACGCTTGATGCCTCTGTGAAGCTGCTTCATGTGAAGGTTGACAACGATGTGCCTTACGGGGTGGTGAAGCTCTTCCGTGAGCTTTTGAAGAAGTACGACATCAAGCTTGATCTTGTAGAAGCCGGATCGTAGGTACAACATAGTCTCCGAAAACAGAGATCTCGATTTCGGCACGAGGCGGGCAGGTGGTCGTGTGAACGCTTGCACGAAATTACCCGGCTCATGCGTGCGGGGAGAAAAAATTCAAAGGCTTGAGAAACTTTTCCCTCTGAGCCGGTTTAGGTAGGATAGGGAAAAGGCCGAACGAGAATCTTCTGAGTATGGAAGCGGCTTTTGGCTTGCTGCTTTTGGGTGCGCCGGGAAGCGAGGCAAATCCCGGAGGAAGCCATGAGAGGCTCTGTTGTTTGGGCGTGCTGTTTTTTATACCTTGGTGGGCTTTCCGGCCGAGAGGTTTTGGGCACCGAAACGCGACGTTCCGACTGCGTGCTTCTGAACGGCACCTGGGATTTTGCTTTAGGCGACGGCAGCGAAGCGGCGCAGACCAGGTCCGGACAGAAGTTCCTGTTGTGGCGACCGGTTAAGCTCCCCGGCCGTTTCCCAGGCTTGGATTACAGGAAGGCAACGGAAATCCGGTTCGTCTGGATTCGGAGGTCCTTTGAAGTCTCAAGCCGGCAGGCGAGGCGGCTTGCCGTTCTGCGGTGGAACCGGATCGATTACGGAGCAACAGCATTCATCAACGGCCGAAAAGTGGGTTATAACGAATCGACCGGCCCGTATTTCGTGCTCCTGGAGCCTGGGACGCTCAAGCCCGGGAAGAACCAAATCGTGCTTAAGATCCCCGGTACCGCGGGCGTTCGGCGATCGCGAAGCGGGAAGTTTCTGTTCCCCGCAGGGTTAATCTGGGGCGAGAAACGCCCGCGCCTGCCGGCTGTAACCGATGAAATCTGGATCGATTTTGCAGACCAAGTTTACATGAAATGGATTCTGGCGATTCCGGACTTGGCTAAAAGCAGCGTGCGGATCCGCGTGACCCTCGCAGGCCGCAAACGGCTTGACGGCCTGAAAGTCACAGCAGAGGTACGGCCCTGGCCGGAAGGCGACGTAATAGGTTCCGGCGTCACGAACGCGTGGCATGAACCGGTAGGGGACCCGCTTGGCGGCAGGCATTTTTATGTCGGGGTACCGATGCCGGGTTTCAAGCCCTGGACATTCGAGCACTGTAATCTCTACACGGCCGACGTGCGTGTGCTGCGCGGCAACAAAGTGCTTGACCGCGTAACGATTCGGTTCGGCATGCGTGAGATACGCGTTGTCGGCGGAGACTACAAGCTCAACGGCCGCACCTTGTGGATACGGGGTTCGAACCTCGTTCACGAATGGACTTGGGGGAATGTGATCACCGGGAAGGAGCGTGCTTATTTGGTCGATGAGGCGCGCGAGCTCAGCATCAACGCATTCCGCACGCACACGCAGCCGCCGCCTCAACTTTGGGCTGACATTTGCGACGAACACGGGACGATGATCCTGGCGGAATTCCCCGTGCTTTATAACTATCGCAATCCGCATTTCACCTCAGACGAATGGGAGGAGTTCCACCGCAACGTGTTGCTTGATACGGCTGGTTGGATGGCACGTTTGTGGAATCATCCGTCGGTTATCATATGGGTGCTTTCCAACGAATCAATCTACGACAACGAGTGGGAGGAAGGCCCGTTCAGAGACTTCGTTATCCGTCTTGATCCTACTCGTCCCACCATGCGGACGGGAACAACGGGAACCAAGACCAACTTCGATGTGCATACCTGCGGCAACACGAATCACTGGACCAACGAAGGCAGAATGCATGTGGTCGTAAGCGAGTGGTTCAAGAAAGCCGGCGACCGTACGGTGACAAACAGTGAATACATGAACATCTTTAAACGGCCTGTTTGCCAGTGGACCGGCACGGAGGACCCAGCGGCGGACCGGCTGGCTTATGCCCAGCTGGGAATGGAACACACCGAGGTCATGCGGCGGGCCCGGGTCGACGCGATACTGCCGTACATGTACGCCGGCTGGACTCGGACGCGGACCGGGCGAGTTTGGAAGGCAGGCTATGCTCAACCTATTTCCGCTGTTTGGCACAGCGCACTGTCGCCGGTTTTGGCAAGCCTCGATCTTTTCGATGCCAACTATCTGGTGGGCCGGGAGGTCACCACGGACTTTTATCTGATCAACGACTCTTGGCATCCCGCGAAGATCCACGTGGATCTCTTGCTGACGCACCTCTGCCCTGAGTTCATTCCAGAGGCCGAATGCTTCAACCGGCCGATTGCGAAGTGGAGCTATGACTTTGAACTGCCCGCCGACTCGATCCGTAAGACGCCGGTCCGGTGGAAGCTGCCCAATGAGCCGGGCACCTACTGGCTTACGGCACGCATGACAGGCATTCCCGGGCGGCCCGTTTTGAGTCAGCGGTTTGTACGCGCCGTGGTACTCCCGCGTGTTCCTGATTCAGTACGTAATACCGCGTTCGTTATCCTCGGGGACGACCACATCCGGCGCGAATGGTTTCGGGATCGCGGTTTATCTGCCGTTCCAATGCCGAGTCAACTGGAGCCCGGCAAGCACGTTGTGGTCCTTTGGAATCCAGCGAAGCTCACTGAGGGCGAGAGGGCGTGGGCCGAAAAGCTGTGTCGTTTTGCAGCTGCAGGCGGCAGGATCGTTGTACTGTCCGCAGGAACATGGAGTTGGCCGGAGCTTTGTGATATTGAGATCGATCGCATGAACGGTTCGCGTGTCTTTCCGTACAAAGGCGTGCTGCCGGACTTTTTGCGTAACATCAACCTTGATTGCCTGAAGCGCTGGAACGGTCTCCCCGGTACCGTAGCTGTGGCCAGTCTGAAGGGCCGGGCGCTTGAAGCCGGAAAGCGGTTCCTTTGGGTTCGGGAGCCGAGGTACACAGTTGTCGCTGAGCTGCCGTGTGCAAGCCGCACGGGCCGCCTGGTCTTCTCGCAACTTGCTCTTCGAGATCATTGTCTCAGAGGCAAACCTGCTTACGATCCGGTAGCCGAGCAGATATTGATCAACCTATTGGAAAAGTAGCAACGCGGGTTTAGCGCTCAATGCACTGAGCTTTGATGACAAGCAGACTGCTCAGCGTATCCGCCGGCGGTCCTCCCCCAACACAAAAGGTCCTTCCACCCATCGCCGTTAAGGTTGCTTACTGAGAAATCCCCAGGGTAGTTCGGCATCTCAATGCTGCTTTTTTTGTCATAGATCAGGCAAAAGCTTTTTTCTTTTTCCCAAAAGCGCTTCTTGTAAACGAACGAAACGTACGTTTTAGCTCCAAATCCTTCGCGCCATGTCCCCAAAGCAACAAGATCCTTAAGGCCGTCGCCATCCAAGTCCGCCTCAGCACATTTCAGTTTGCCCAGAGGTTCGAGATCATCTCGCATGTAAAGCGGGTGTTGCAGTTCTTCGAAACGCCCCCCTTTGTTTAGCATTATTGCAGGGCAGCGCCGAGAGCGGTTTGAGCTCGTAGTAAAGCTGAGCACAAGGTCATCGAGGCCATCTTCGTTGAAGTCAACTGCAGAAGCGAAGTCGACCGCACTTGCGAACTCTATGCCAGTTGCAGTGAATCTTCCACCAGTATTCACAGCTAAAACAGCCTTTGCTGCAACCGATGGCCCGCGCTCTCCCACGGTACGCCGGCTGCCTATAATCAGCGCATCTTGCAAGCCATTGCGGTTGTGATCGATCCAAAGAATTTCCTCGACCATCTCGGGGTTCGGCAGAGGCCAATCGGCTTGACGAAACTTGTTTCCGTCCCACTTCAGCATGCAATATAGGTTGGGCTCGTAGCCGAAGAGGAAGATTTCCTCAGCGCCGTCCCGGTCGATATCAGATTTCGTATCCCCCGCACGAAAACTCTTAAGGCCTTGACAGTTTGTGTATGTTGGCCGAATGGGATTACTTGTTTCTGGGACGAAAAAATGGAAAAGTTGGGGTAACAACGGGGTGGCGGCTGGA
>CAZGYL010000171.1:0-9379 GCA_964529985.1 uncultured Planctomycetia bacterium
GAAGGCAACTGCTCCAGGTGCCGCCCGAAATCCTCAGGTCCCAGCTCCTTCAAAAGTTCGAGCGTATCAGCGAGATACACGGGATGTCCGCCGGTTACACCGTGCACTTTAGCCACGACATCAGCCGGCAAGGCTGAACCGCCCCGGCTCTTACGCACCAACTCCGAGGTCGCTTCGAACGACAGGTTGTCCAGGCGCACCACAAGAGTTGCGGGGTCTACTGCAAGCTTGGAAAGGACGCTGTTTTCTCCTTCGGGTGGAAGGGCTCTGAGAGTTCCGCCGAATGCGAGGCCTGCACCCCGCCGGTCCGCTCCACCTAATCTCTTCGCCCTCACACCGAGCAGGTGTGTCAGGAAGGCCAAGAAAGAGAGCTCAGCCGGATCAGCGAGCTCAAGATGCTCGAAAAGGAGCAGCGCAGGCCGCCCCTTCGTCAAAGTGATGAGAAGATCCGCGAGCTGAAAGAAGAATCGCTTGCGCTCTCTCTGGGGATCGTCTTGCGGACCGAACCGACAGTCGGCGCTCTGCCCTCCGGCCAAAAACGCCGAAGCTTCTTCAACTTGAAGGCGCAGGACTTGGTCGGCCACAAGCCGCTCGGAGAGTTTTGTAACGGCCCGGTGGAGAGCTTCGTAGGGCTGGGAGCGGAGAGTGGCACAATCCACTTGGACAACTTCGGTTCCATGAAGCGCGCCGTGTCGTTTGAGTTCTGTAAAAAGCCTCCTCTTACCCGTTCCCGAGGGGCCTACGATCAGAAGGAAGTGGTGCAGGGGTTCCCCTCGCTGCAGGTGGTCGAGCTCTCCGAAAAGCGAGCGCAGGGTCTGCTCTCTGCCGACAAAACCGAGATCCTCGGGCCCTCGTAGTATGCCGGCTGAGACGGGGCTTGAGCCTGGTGCGGCAGGGGTCTCTTCAAGCAGCCTGTTGAGTCGTTCTTTCACCTCCTGTGCAGAAGCAGGCCGATCCGCCGGTTTTTTCGCCATAAGCTCCGCAACAAGCTGCGCAAGCTCTCCAGGCACATGAGGGTTTAGCTCCTGGAGCGGCCTCGGTTCTTCTGAGATTATCCTTTCGATAAGCCGGCGTTTGCTTGGACCTGCAAAGGGGGCAGCGCCGCTTATCACCAGATAGAGCGTGGCTCCGAGAGAATATAAGTCCGATTTCTCGCTCACCAGGGAGTCTGTAAGCACTTCCGGGCTTACAAGCTGGAGCGTTCCGCGCACGCGCGGGCCCAGAGGTGTTGTAACCCGCTGCGACAAATCAAAGTCGATAAGCTTCACCCGCACCCCTTCAGGTTGGTCCGGCGGGCCTTCGAGCAGTATGTTTTCAGGTTTTATGTCCAAATGAACGAGCTTTCTGCGGTGTACGTAATCCAAGGCATCGCAAACTTGGATCACAGCCTGAAGCAGGGCTCGCAGACCGGCGGGCTGAGAAACGGCATCAGGTGTAAAAGCTTCCCGCAAATGGGGGCCCGGAACGTATTCGGTTGCGTAAAAAAGATAAGATCCGGGCTGTGAACTGAAGCAGTAGCGGCTGGGCCCTTCGATTGTGCCCGAGTCTATGGTTCTTGCAATGTGGGGGTGATTCAAAGTTGATAGGAGTGCAAGGTGATTTGAATAGGTGCGCAGCGTAGCCTCATCAGGTGCGAGGAAAACCTTCAGAGCCGCAAGCCTGTCCCGGCGCAGATCACGGACAAGGAAAAGGGCTACTTCTTCACTCCGCCTGATCTGCTTAAGCAGGCTGTAACGCTGTTCGAGTATAAGAGGAGAGACCACGCCAGACCTCGTCCGACAGAAGAGACGGCCCCTGTGGCAGGACCGCCACGTGTGACCGCTTTGACATAGTCTATGGTAACACGGTCACAGCCGGGGGGAACGGAAAAATTGCGTAAAAGAGGGCAGGGGCCCATTTTCGGCCCGCAGGGAGGCCTTGGGAGGTCGAGGACGAACCGGTTCGAAGAAAAGTTGTGTCCCGACCGGCGCTTGGGGCGTTTCTGTGCCGCCGCGAGGGCGCCTAAAGCAGCCCGTAGCGCTGTAACTTACTGTAGAGGCTCGTCTTCGGGATTCCGAGCTCACGGGCGACTCGGGTCTTATTGCCCTCGAACCTCCTTAGAGCCCGCCTGAGATACTCCCGTTCGAACGTCTCAAGCGCTTGCTTGAGAGGGAGACGCTGGAGGTCTGCGAGGCTTAGTTTCTCCCCGGGGTCGGTTTTCTGCCGTATAGCGGGTGAAAGATCCTCAGGCGTGATCACCTCTCCGCCCAGGGTATGAAGGCGCTGAATTTCGTTTTGAAGCTGGCGCACGTTGCCCGGCCAGCTGTAGCTTTTCAGAATCGCCATGGCTTGGGGGGAAACGCGCTTGGGTGGTTTATCCGGGCCTGCCAGTTGGCGCAGAAAATGCTCCACCAAAAGCGGTATGTCCTCTGAGCGCTCCCTGAGAGGCGGGAGTTCCAAAGTGATGACGTTGAGCCTGTAAAGCAAATCTTCGCGAAAAGTTTTTTCTCTGCAGGCGGCCGCCAGATCCCGGTTCGTTGCGGAAATGATCCGGACGTCCACGGGAATGAAATCCTTCCCGCCCACCGGCCTTATAACCCCCTCCTGGAGGACCCGAAGCAGCTTTTTTTGCATGCCGAGGCTCATCTCCCCGACTTCGTCAAGGAAAAGCGTACCTCCGTTTGCAAGCTCGAAAAGGCCTTTGCGTGAACTGGTGGCACCTGTGAACGCTCCTTTGACGTAACCGAAAAGTTCGCTTTCAAGAAGCGTTTCAGTAAGAGCGGCGCAGTTTTCGGGCACAAAGGGTTTGCTGGCGCGGGGGCTGTTTTCATGAATCGCCCGCGCTACGAGCTCTTTTCCGGTTCCGCTTTCACCTGTTATCAAAACAGGTGCGCTTGTGTGAGCCACTTTGTCGATTACAGAAAAGATCGCATACATGCGGGGCGAGCATGTTACGATCGCACTGTAGTCGCCTTTGAAGCGGCGTGCCGCCTTGGCCTGCTTCGGTCGCGCCGGGCAGTGGGGCTGGACCGGAGAGTGAGCGGCTCTGGCCTCTACCAATAGCGCCTCGGCTTTCCGGAGCTCCGATTCCCGGCGGGCGAGCTTTTCCTTCAGCGATTTCGCCCAAAGGGAAAGGCGCAGAACCGCAGCAAGAAGAGCGAAAAGAGCAGGTGCTTCCTGGGGAACGGTAAGCGGGCAAAACCTGTTTTCCATAAACAGGTAGCAATGCCGCTTGGCTGTTTCCTCCTCGCCGGTCATAAGCCGGTAGAGAAGGGCGCCTTTACGGCCCCCTGCAAGCAGCAGTTGCTTGAGTTGGGGGGGCAGCTTCCGGTCGTCCTGGATAAGGAGTTCTCCGGGTGCCGCTTTGGCCGCCAAGAGCAGCTCTGGATCGATCCTGTGGTCCGCTTGCGGCACAGGATCTCCGTCAATGGTGGCCGACCAGAGCACGTGCGCGGTCTTTCCCTCAAGCGCTATGAGGAATGCGCGCTCCGCCTGTACAAGCTGGCAGAGCGCGTGCAGTAGTTCAGAAAAAGTGCGATCGTCGAGCTCGCCCGGCCGGCAGCGGTCCAAGATCCCGACGATCCGATCTTCCACCGCCGGGGCGTTGGCCGTTCGCTGTGGGGTCATTAGAGCCTCGTGGTGCCGGGACGCTTTCCCCAGTTCAGACAACCGATAACACCTGCGGGCCGTTTCCCGGCCGGCGCAGGTGCACAAGATCCGTTGACGTCACGCCGCAGCGCCGCTGCACCCGTGAGAAACAGCATTGCTGCAGATTCCCGGAGAATTCCTGCACATTCCCCGAGAAGTATAGCATCACAGGGCCTTGAGGCAGGATAATTGCTGCAAAGGACCTACAGAGTGTGCATCCGTGCGGCGGAAAGGTTCCGCCAGGCGGGGACCATGTAACCTATGGCGCTCAGCGTAGAGGAAATCGACGTCTTGGTGAAAGAGGCCCGCGAGCTGCTTGCCGGCAGGGCTGTAAGGAAGATCTACCACAAGGAGCCCCACGAGCTCTTTCTCGCGTTCCGAGCCCAAGGCTCCAGGGTTTTCCTCTTTTTTACGGCCAGACCCCGGACAAGCCGCTTTCACCTTCTCTGGGAGGCTCCTTCGTTCCCGCCGCGACCTTCTCCTTTCTGCGAGCGCCTGCGGGCCGTCCTTTCCGGAAAACGCCTTGCTGATATAAGGCGATACGGCGAGAACCGTGCTGTGCTTGTGACTTTTCATGATTCGCCGTTTTCTCTGGTGGGGGAGTTTTTCGGAAATCGCGGCAACGTGATTCTGCTTGAGGGAGGCAGGTACGTGGATAGCCTCCACCCGGTTGTCAGGCGCCGCAGAGTCTTAAGACCCGGACAGGCCTACGAGCTGCCCCCGGGCCGATCGCCCTCAATCTCCCGGCAGCACCCCAGGTACCTGATAACCGGCGAGGCCGGCCCTTACCCTTACAGCCGGGGGTTGGCCGGTGTTATGGCCAGCAGGGAGCTTGAGCTTGACTTTGAGAGCCGGCGGGGGCGCCTTCTTGGGCTGGTTCGGCGGAAGCAAAAGCGCCTTGAGCGTCTGTTGGGAAAGCTCAGCGAGGAAAAAGAAGCGGCCTCAAGGGCCGAAATCTTCAGAAAGTGGGGCGAGGCCCTTAAGTACCACCTGCATGAGCTTCCCAAAGGCGGCTCGCAGATTGAGCTTCCCGACCCTTTTGAGCCCGGAGCACGGCTTGTTGTCCCACTTGATCCGGCGCTGCCGCCACGGCGCAACATGGAGCTTTATTTCCAGAAGTACCGCAAACTGCGCGATAGCCTTCCGCACATCAACGAGCGGTACGAGCAATGCGCCGCGGAGCTCAATGAGGTGCGGGACATACTGGTCCGGCTTTCGGAGCTATCCTGGGAGCGGGAGGAGGACCAGAGGGCTTTGGAGCAGCTTGCTTCGCGGCTTGAGAAGGCCCCGCCCGGTCCGGAGCGGCTGCCGGCCCGTCCTCGCAGCTCAGGCCGCGCGGTGAGGCGCTTCGAGCTCAGAGGTCACAGCGTGTGGGTCGGGCGCAGCGCCCGCGAAAACACGGCTCTGGTACGGGAGATTGCAAGAGGGAATGATTTCTTCCTTCACATCTCAGGAAGGCCCGGAGCCGTTGTAATCGTCCGCGCTCCTTCCGGGAAAGCAACGGCCCCCGAGGCGCTTCAGGATGCCGCGCTTCTTGCCGCGCATTACAGCGGAGGTGAGGCTGGAGGCGTCTACGAAGTTGATTACACACAGGTTAAGTACGTTCGGCCGATAAAGGGAGAAACGGGCCGGTTCAGCATGGCGAAGCGGCGGAGCTTGCGCGTGCGCCTTGAGAGGGATAGACTCTCGGCGATCCTCCGTCGTGCGCTCCACCATGAACCGGCCGGCTGAGATCGTTTACCGGGAGGTTTCGAGAATGCGAAGTTTTTCTTCTTTCGCCGCTGTGGCTGTACTTGCTTCGGCTTTGGTCTTGCCTATATGCGGTTGCAACAAGGATTTGCTTAAAGAAGACCCCAGCGGCATGACCGTCGAAGAGCGGGCGAAATATATAACAAAGCTGTGGAGACAATGCGACAAGGGTATCGCCAAAGCCACGGCGGTTCCCGAGGACGACATCGAACGGCGCATAAAGATTCTTGAGGAGGAAGCTTTGCCTTACGGCAAGCGGGGCTTTGAGGTAGCCGGTGATATGGCTCACCAGCCGCTTCGCGGGTTCGCGCAGGCGGCGGCTCTGCTCGGCGGAGAATACGCGCTGCTTGCAAAGAAGTTGCAAGCCCAGTCGTCGGATCCTGCAGCACAGGCCAGGGCGGCGGAGTACCGGAAAACCGCACGGAAGTACATGGAGCTTGCTGCACGGCTGCTGTTGCGGTACGAGCGCGTATGGCAGGATCGGAGGCCTTGGCCGCAGCTGTACTCGCTTATGGTTTTCAATTACTCCAACATGGAAGATTACCGCTCGGCCTATTTGGTCGCTTTGAAGGGCCTTTACAGGCTGAAGAATTACGCCAAGAGACGGCCTGGGGATCCCGAGCTGGATAAAAGCATCAGGCTTTGGGAAAATTTGGCCCGTGCATTACGCAAGCGTTTGATAGACAGACTCGAGCCCGTCCCGGAGGATCCCTACGGCGTACTCCCATAGGCTCCGGACCGAGTTCGGCGCCTTTTGAGGTCGCTGCCTATGTTTGCTCTTCGGCGATCACCTCAAGAAGGTGAGCCGTTGTCGAAATGGCTTTTGTAAAATCGTCCAGATAAAAACGTTCGTCCGGGCCGTGAGCCCCGTCATCGATGCGCCCGAAGCCTATGGGGAAGGGCGTAATTCCCATTTCAGCAAAGGTGCTTACAACAGGAATCGTCGCGCCTTCGAAAACCCGAAGCGGCTCGGCGCCGTAGGCACGGCGGAGTGCCTCCAAGACCCAAGCGGCTTGGCGACCGGAGAGATCCAACTTCACAGGTTTGGCGCTTGCATAGCGCTTGAAAGAAATGGTGCAGGTTTCGGGAAGGAGCGAGCGGAAGAAGTCCTCCAAAAGCGAAAGGATTTTGTCCGGATCTTGATTTACAACGGTTCTTACGCTGACTTTCGCAGTAGCCGTTGCGGGAAGTACGGTTTTTGCTCCTTCTCCGGTGTGGCCGGCCCGCAGGCCGTTGATATCAAGCGCGGGTCTCAACCAGCGGCGGACCAAGGTGCTGTAGCCTTCCTCGCCCGCGAGGCGCTGCACTCCAAGGCTGCGGCGGTACGTTTCTTCATCAAAAGGCACCGCCTCAAGTTGTTTCAGTTCATCTTCGGTTGGTGGGACGACGTCGTCGTAGAACCCGGGCACCGCGACTTTACGCCTTGCATCTTTCAGGGCCGCCAGCATACCGCAGAGCACCTGCGCGGGGTTGTCGACGGTGCCGCCGAAAGTACCCGAGTGCAAATCGGCCCGCGGCCCTTGTACGGTGAGCTCAAGATACGCCAAACCACGAAGGCCGCAAATAAGACCCGGGCGTTCCGGAACAATTCTACCGCAGTCCCCGACTACAGCGAAGTCGGCCTCAACAAGAGCCCGGTTGCGCTGCAGTGCTTCTTCAAATCCGGGGCTTCCTATCTCCTCCGCACCTTCAAGAAGCACGCGCACGCGGCAAGGGAATTTTCCATATGCTCTGCGGTAGGCCTCCAGTCCGTAGAGCATCGCGACAACTTGGCCTTTATCGTCGGAAGCGCCCCTGCACACTATCGCCCCGTTTCGTACTACAGGCTCAAAAGGATCGGTTGTCCAACCGTCTTCAGGAAGCGCAGGTTGAACGTCATAGTGACCGTAGATGAGCACGGTCGGCCCGCGCTCCGGGCCGGCTTCGGCTACAAGGCATGGGTACCCTTCGACGTCGATCCATTTGGTTGTGAATTCCCATTCTTGAAGGAGAGCCTCCAGAGCTTCACCGCATGCTTGGAGGGCCTGCCGCTTTTCTGAATCACTGCTTACGCTCGGCAGGCGAAGCACGTTTCGGAGCGTGGTAAGCGCTTCGTCTTGGATCGAGTGGAGCGAGGATTTAAGATCCGCCATTTAGTTCCTCCTTGTTTGGAGATGCGGTTTATGGCCTACAGCCGAAGGGGCTGACCATACCAGGTCGGAAACCGTGCATCAACATATCTGAACCTGTCTTAAGAAGCGGGGCCGGAACCGGCGGTGCTTTGTCGGGGCTGCGCTTACGAAAAGTACGTCGATCCCGTAAAATCGAGCTGTGGTGTCGTGTGCGGGCAGGTGTCCAATGAGGTACTCTCGGACCGGAGAGGGACGATAGGGCTTTTTGTCACCTCCGGCATGCCTGAAGGTTAATGAACGTGGAGACGTTGGGACGGTGACCGATATGAAAAAACACGATCAGTACACTGGAATGCAGCAGGCGTTTCTCCGGCTTTGTTGCGTCGTAATCGCTGCTTCGGCTGTTTTTCGTGCAGGAGCGGCCGCAGGAGCGACTCCGCCTCTTGTAATAAACGAGGTGATGAGCAATCCCAATCCCGATGCGGTTGCTCCATACGGGTTCGTGGACCAGGCCGAAAGCCGTTTCATAACTTCCGACTGGATCGAGATCTACAACAAGGGCGACACGCCGGTCGAGCTTGCAGGCTTCTATCTCAGTGATGACTGCATGTTGCCCGATAAATGGCGGATACCTGAAGAGGCCGGTCTGGTGGTGCCGGCGCACGGAACGCTGGTTATCTGGGCGGCGGGACATTTTCGCGGGGTTTCAAACTGCGCTCCGGATCCCAACCAGGACTACATCCCCTGCCCGAATCCCATCCCACCCACTGTGGCGCCTTTCAGGCTTGCAGGCGGCGGAGAATGGATAGGTTTATATGACAAGGATGGAGCGACCTTGATCGATGGTTTTGAGATTCCGCCGCTTCCGCCGGACGGCACCTTCGGTTGTTACCCCGACGGTGATACTACGAACCGCGGCTTCTTGGCTGCGCCCACGGTGGGGGAGGTGGTGAACAGCGCAAACGGTCCGCTTGCGCGCGGCGCCCCCAATGAACCGCGCACCCAGGTGGGACCGGTTGTGAACATCCGATCGTTCAGGGGAGTCCGAGTGGTGGACGGGCAGGAGGTCGTCTCTCCGGTGGTCGAGCCCGGTGATGAAATCCGTGTGCTTGTTGAAGCGTACGATCCCGACGATCCCGATCCCCTTGATTCGGACAGCAATTTGGCTGAAGTGACCCTTCACTGGAAGCGTACGAGGGCCGGAAGGGAACGCATAGTCGCAATGGAGCAGCGCAGCGACGATCCTAGCGGGAAACTCTACGAGGCGAGAATCCCCGCCCAGAATCCCACCGGGCCCGATGATCCCGCTTCCGTCATTGCGTTTTACGTTGTAGCTGCGGACAAGGAAGGAAACGTCACCGAGGTCTATGCGGATCAATTTCAGCAGAAGTGGTTCCAGATACCTATCGGCGGACGCGGTGACTTGAACGTCGATCTTGTTATAAACGAAGTACTGGCTGCGAACGCAGGGTGTCCGGAATACGACGAAGGTGAAGTACAGGATCCGACTGCGCCTGTCTGTTACACGGGCGGACAGGACTCCGGAAAGACCGCCGAAAGAAGTGAGGCTGAAGACTGGGTGGAAGTTTACAATCGTGCGGCTTCAGCGATCGATTTGGATACTTTGAAGTCGCTCTACATAACGAACAATGAACTGAAGCCGACACAGTTGTCTCTTGCGGATCTCATCGGGCATAGTCCTGCGATGCAGGGCTCGACTTTTCCGCCTCGCACCCATGCGCTTATTTGGTGCGATGGCGAGCCTTATGAAAACGATGAGGTCGGGCTTCACGCGCCTTTCCAATTGAACGCGGGGGAAGACGAAGTTTTCCTGATCGCGTACCAAGACGTCGATGACGACGGGGATCCTGAGCTGTACAGGGTACTGGACG
>CAZGYL010000172.1:0-9347 GCA_964529985.1 uncultured Planctomycetia bacterium
GAAAGCGATCTTCGGTGCGGCCAGGGCTATTGAGAACGGCGGCAGCCTCACCATGGTGGCCACCTGTCTGGTCGATACAGGCAGCCGCCTCGATCAGGTCATCTACGAGGAGTTCAAGGGTACCGGCAACATGGAATGCATCCTGAACCGCCAGCTCGCAGAACTGCGGATCTTCCCGGCGGTTGATTTCAAAGTCTCAGGTACCCGCAAAGAAGAGCGGCTTATCCCGCCCGAAAAGCTGCGTCAGATCTGGACGCTGCGGCGCGTTCTTCAAACAGTGGACCTCAAACGCGGCGCCCGCATTTTCTATGAAAAGCTGCGGGAGACTAAAACCAACGACGAATTTCTCCGATCCTTCTCAGTGAGGGATTTGGGGTGAACGAGAAGAACCGCACGCCAAGAACCGAGCGAGGAATCTACGATATAGCGGTCGCCGGGGGCGGTTTCGCCGGTTCGCTGACAGCGATCCAACTTGCAAGGCGCGGCTTTCGGGTCGTTGTCCTGGAACGGGGAAAGCAGATCGGACAGGAAACCCGCAGCGGCGGTGTGAGTTCGATCGAATGGTGGCGCCTGCTCGGTGAGACAGAGCCTCCGCCTTTCCTGCAGCGCCTCGAATTCTGCGAACGGGTGCTTTTCACTCCGGACGGCGCTGTGAAACGTCGTGTCGCAGGCCCTGAGCTCTATGCTTTCGAGCGGTCCGAACTGGACAAATACTTGCTCGGGCGCATGGAGGCCGAAGGGATCGAGATTCGGGAGAATTTCAATGTGGAAGGGCTCGTTGAGGATCCGCGGGGATTCTGCTACGTGCGGTCCGCCGGGCGCAACCTTCGGGCCAGGGTGACCGTGGTTGCAACCGGCACTGACGAACAACTGCTTATACGATGCCGTTTCATCGACAACAGAACGCGGCGCAGGGTGCGCATTGTCTGCCAGGAACATCTTCTTTGGGAGGCCGACACCGCCCCGGCAACCAAAGGCGATATAACTTTCTTCTCGAATGTTCCGGGAATCACCCACTGCACAGGCTACCTGCTTCGAATCAATGGGCACGCTTATCTGGTCTTCTCCGGTGTTGTGGACGGCTCCTCACTGAGCGATTGGACCTTCAAGCCCAGGGAGATCGCAAGCTGGGTCCGCAACCATACGGAGCTGGCTTTCCGCCTGCGCGGAGCACAGCTTTTCGAATGGCGCACCCGAATGGTCGGAACCGAGCCGCCGTTGCGGCGGCCGCTCTATGGGTCGAACTTCCTTCTAGTAGGCGACGCTGCACTGCCCATGGGGGGTACTCCCCCGTGGGGATCAGGCTTCAGGTGGGCTGCTTTGACTGCGCGGGAAGCAGCTACGGTGCTTACCAGAGCGCTGCCCTCCCCCACCAGGCTCAGACTCCGCGCTTACGCAGAGCGACTTGCTCCGGTTTCAAGACGCGCGGCGTGGGCCGTTCGGCGTACCTACCTTGAAAACCGGCTTGCAGGCTCCCTGGCCGCATTTCTGGCCCGGCTTCCTTGGTAAATGAGGCGGATAAAGCGGCGATTCTGCTTGCCTCTGCGCCCGAATGCCCCGTAAAATCGATTGTACAGAACGAAACCGGGCCGGAGCAGAGGGCCGATCAGGCAGGAAATCGGCAGGAGCAAGCCTCTGGACCGGGCATGGAAAAAGCGAGAGGTCAGTGGTGCGGGCAAAACGGCCGGATTCCCGGGTCTTCATAGGTGTATGCATGTGCCCCGTGGCGGCCTCGCCCTTGAAGCTCCGGCTCTCTGCTGCCTTGATCGCGTGCTTCTTTGCTGCCGCAGCCCTTTGCCAGGGGTCTTCCGAGCTTCTCGGAGGTGCGATCCCTGTAAAGCCTTCCTGGGCTTTGACAAGGCAGCTTCAGGGACACACCGTTCGGCCTCAAAGTGTTTTTGACTTAAACTGCCCCGGCGGCCCCCCTGCAGCACTGATCCCCCTGAAACAACCTTTTACATGCCGCTTGGAAGGAAACCGGTTACTTGACGGAAGTCTCGAAGGCCGCGGATTCGTCATCGTTCCGGCCTTTTCCGATCCGCAGGTCGGCGGGGTCCTCTGGCTTGTTGAAGAGATGCGGCTTGAGGGCCGGGAACGGGCGTGGTTCCTTCGCCTGCGCATTCCGTTGGGCGAAGCGTTCTCAGCTATTACAGCGGCGACGCTCGTTGAAGAATCTCCTGTAAGCGGTCCGCTGGGAGTTCTCCTTTTTACATTCGAGGATCGCGCGCCGTGCATAGTTCCTCGAGACGGCGAAGGCCGTTTTCTTTTTGACAGCCCGATTCCGGTCTTGTGGAACTTAGATCCGCAACGGGTTTTGTCCTTATCATGCGACCCCATAAGCGGGGAGATCCTTATCGCTTACAGCACCATTGAAGCGGGGCGTGAAGTAGTGCGGATCGTTGTGGCCAATCTGGTGCCGGATTCTGTGTTGCCCCTGCCGCGCCTCGAGGTTGTGAAAAGCTTTGCCCCTCCCGTTGGTGTTGCAAGCCCAGGTTTTGCCGCATGGTGTGATCGAGGCGGGCAACGCGGAATCGTCGTTCCGGTGGGTCTTGCAAGCCATGAAGGCCTGCTTTGGATTCCGTGCCCCGGACCGATTTTCCGCGGCGTTGAACTGCCTCCCGGCGGTCTTCTTTTCGGTCGGCTTGCCGGCGTTTCGGATCGGTTCTTGTGCCGAGCAGCCGTAGGCAGGCGGAGCTTGTATGTTATTGGTGCGCAAACAGGCCGTGTCTACGAGTTTGATCCGGGCGAATTCAAGCCTTCTTCGCGTTTGCCCGATTCACTTTCCTTTGCTCCCGTATTGGGGCAACAAGCGAGCCGTTTTATCACTTGGATTTGGGGGGAGTCAGGCTTCGCTTCGGTCGTTCCCTGGGAAGTAGCTGTCTTTCACGGCGAAGAGCCTGTGCTTCCCGAGCCGGTTCCGGCCTCCGAAGGAAAGATAAAAATCGAAGGACTGCTTCCGGGAAGCAGGCTTGATTTTGTGGTTCAGAGCAGAAGCGTGGACGGGAGACGGATTCTCGTTTCCTCCCCCAGTGCTTCCCTGCGGATTCCGGCTGAAAAAAGCTGGTCGGTACTACACTTCGCAAAGCCTTTCCGGGTGACCGGAATCGATGTGTCGCTTCAGGACCTGACGTTGCTTTGCAGCGACCAAAGGGGCGGACTCTTTTCTTTTCCGCTTGACGAAGCCACCGCATGCGCAGAGGCGGGCACGTGGGACGAGCCCTGCGTGTCGGAACTCGACAACGAACCCGCCCTCAGACCCAGCGGATTCGAACCGGCCCGTGGGTTCGTGACAGCATTTTGTGTCGGCGGCGGAGGCGACCTGTACCTGTTCAACCTCAAGCTCAATAAGTCGGAGGTCTCGGTATATACCAAGCGCTCGGGTGCGGTTTCCTATTTGGTGGCTCCTGCAGACAATCCGCGTTACTTCGGTGACGCTGCATTCGATCGGCAAGACAACGTGATCGTCCTGGCCGACCGTGCGGCGGGTCGATTGCTTGTTCTTGATCCGGCCACTGCAGATCTAAAGGATTTCGAGGTTTTTCTGCCGGGCGCCGGAGCTTTCCCCGGTCGGCCGGGGGTGCTTCCCGGATCCGGTCCGTTGGGTGTAGCGGTCGACGAAAACCGGTTGTTCCTGCTCCTGCGGGATCCCGGCCACGGAGAGGTGATTCTCTGGCAACTGGAAAAGGGCCGCAGTCCCGCCCTTCCCGTTCCTGTAGAGGTGGTCCCTGTTGAGGAAGATTGGACGGTTGCAGGCCTTTGCGTCTTCTCGCTGGGACAAGCGCGGTATGCCATGGTGGCCTGCAACACAAACCTCGGCTCCGTGGTTCTTGTAAGAAAGCTTCCTCGATTGAACGGTGAAGCACTGTGGTGGGAGGAGTTGGACCTGGAGCCGGGCGAGGCTTACATCGGCGGGCCTTTCGGGTGTCCCGGCCTGGACGGGGTACGATACGCAGTAACGCTTAGCAGAGAAGACCAGAGCTCGAGCTCCGCTCCGGTGCTCGTAGATGTCCGAGTAGAGCATCAAGGCAGGCGGGCGGAGTGGCTCCCCTCGATCAGCTTGCACCCCGGCGGAGTTGCAGTACGCACATTCACAACACACGGCCAGGTACGCGTGACATTCGTCGCCAAACGAAGTAATGAGGAATCGTGCCGCCTGCGGGCTGTTGTTACTGCGCTCGGCGAAGGAACGGGCTGCTTTTACGGCACTTCCCCTTTCGTCCGCGGGGATGTAAACGGTTCAGGTCATGTTGAGATCGGGGACGCCATAACCCTGCTCGGCTATCTCTTCGGCGGGCAGGACACCGATTCCTGCGCGGATGTCGCTGATGCAAACGACGACGGGAAACACACCGTCGCTGATCCTATCGCCCTCCTGCAGTATCTTTTCGGCGGCGGTCCGCCTTTGCCCCCACCTTTCCCGGGCTGCGGGCAGGATCCGACCCCAGACCCATTCCCGGCTTGCAAGACTTACAGCGCATGCCGCTGAGCGTGCCCGCCGCCGGCTGGATTTACGGTTCAAACGGATAGCAGCCTTCAACGGCAATCCCCTTTGAACGAAGCACGCTCAGGGCTTTTTCAGCATGAGGCCGGGGGATTTTCAAACCCATGCCGCAGTCGGAACTCAAGTGGCGGGGTACGGGAATCAATTTGACTTCGATTTCGGATCGGCGGAGTATTTTCTCCCCCACCAAGGCGTGACTCGTCGAAGGGACCAGAATTACAAAAAAACGTTCAGCCATGCTTTCGTCCGTTCCGTTGATCGGTTCTCGGAAAAGTCGCCGGAGCTCTGTGCCAGCTCACGCCTCTCCGTCCGGTCGCTTGTCGATGATCACTCGGAAGTCGTCTCCTTCCTGCTCCCACTTGACGACCAAGCCGGCCTTCTCAGCGATCCGCCGCACGTTTTCACGTGAAGTAACCGTGTCGACCAAGACCACCACGGGAAAATCCCCGCGTTCGATAGCCCGCCGGGCAAGAACCACAGGCTGGGGACAAGAAAAACCTCGAGCGTCGATCTGCTGCGCCACTTTCGTTCCTCCTGAGCCCGTTATGCAATCGTTTTCAGGAAAACTTCTCGCGGAAAGCAAGTGCGATCACCAGGCATACTATAATGCCGGCTACAACCACAACCCGCCCCGGAACGGCCAGCCCGCCCGTGTGAACCGCGCCTTCTACGAGCTTGTCCGGCACTGCTGCAAGAGCGAAATTGTGGGCGAGCGCACCGCCCGCGCACATTCCCAAAACGAACAAGGCCGAATCTCCGTCTCCTTCACCGGCTAAGATCAGCTGGCGGCCGGGACAGCCTCCAGCCAGTGCAAAGGCAAGTCCAGCCAGCACCATTCCCAGAAAATTCCACAAGAAATTGCTGTGCGCTATGGGCTGGAGAACAAAGCCGGGGCTGAATCGGCCCGCGATTATGTTTACGGCAAAAGCCGCTGCGATAAGCCCCGCCACTCCGCTTAGAAGGTGGTTGTCGCGCATCAGGAAGAGATCGCGCAGCGCCCCTATCGTGCAGAATCTGGTCCGCTGCGCCAGAGCCCCTATCAAAAGCCCCGCAAGGCAGGAGAATACTATGGGCGCGCGCTGCGAGCCCGGGCCGTCCCGGCTGAAAAAAAGCGCGCCTCCGGGGCTTACGCGCAGCTTCACGCTTACAAGTACAAGTAAAAGGAGTGCGCCGATGGGCAGCACGAGTCCGGCCGCACTGCGGTTTTTCCCGGCTCTTTCCAAGGTATAACCCCGGCGAAAGAAGGAAGCGGCAATGACCATTGCAACCGCAAGACCGGCGAAGCCTACCACAGCGTTGAGATCCCCGCCCGCCAAGCGCAGACACGCACGCCAGGGACAGCCTAAAAAGGCAAGCGCCCCCACCATTGCGAAGAACCCGAGCACGAACCTCACAAGCGGCGCAGAACCGCTCCGGGCCCTGAACTCTCCGAACAGAAGCGCTGCCAAAAAAGACCCCAGCAACAGCGCAGGAATTTCGGGGCGGAGGTACTGCACCGGCGCTGCTCGGTGAAGCCCCAAAGCCCCCACCAAATCACGCTCAAAGCATGCAATGCAGATCCCCATGTTGGGGGGATTCCCGGCTGACTGAAGCAAAGCTGCGGTTACACCGATCAAGGCGCCCGCAGTGATGGTTCCGTAACGCGAAGCGAAAAAAAGGGTGAGTCTCTCGCGCATTGGTCACGCCTCCACCTTCTTGCACCTTCCCGGAGGACCCGGATCGGCGGAGGCGCGGCAATCAGCAAACCGGAAAGGCGGCTCCGCCTGGCTTTCCGCGTCTCCGGGGCCGGCTCCCGGGCGTGATCGCCGACCGGCGATCAAAAGGCGCGCCTCAAAGTTTCCGGCAGCCTTGAATCTTCATGTCCACCTGCGTCCTTCCATAAGAGAACCGCGCGTCCAGCAGTTTCCGTAAACAGGGTATCGTAGGCCCAAGTTGCTTTGCGCTCAAGTCCGGCGGTCATGGGACCTGCAGGCGGGCGATCTCCTCGCGCAACGCAGAAGCAAGATCTTTCTTCTCCACCTTCCTTATCACTTTTCCCCTGCGGAATATAATGGCTTGCCCTTTCGCTGCAGTAACACCTAAATCCGCCTGTCTTGCTTCGCCGGGACCGTTGACCACGCAGCCGCACACTGCGATCTTGATCGGAGAAGACATGCCCGCGGTCGCCTCTTTCACGATGCCCACAAGCTGAGGAAGATCAATCTCACTCCGCGCGCAGCCCGGGCAAGCAATGATCTCCGGCTCAAGTACGCGCCGCCCTGTTGCTTTAAGCAATCTGTAAGCAGCTTCAACTTCGCGGGCGGGGTCACCCACAAGTGAAATACGGAGCGTGTCGCCGATGCCCTCAAGAAGCAGCCCGCCCAAAACCGCTGCGGATTTCACAAATCCGTACTCGGGATCTCCTGCTTCGGTAAGCCCGAGGTGAAGCGGATAAGGGAAGATTTCAGCCGCGTGTCGATAAGCACGGAGCGTGGTAAGCGGGTCAGAAGATTTAAAAGAGAGCACTATGTCTGCAAAGCCGCGTTCCTGAGCCGCAGAAACGAAGCGCTCTCCGAGTGCGACCAAAGCCTCAGCGGGTTCGCCGCCCGATCTTTGCAACCGCTCCGGAGGCAGCGATCCGCTGTTTAGTCCGATTCGTAGAGGGATCCCGCGTTCGCCAGCAAAGTCGACAACACGCAGGAACCCGTTCTCAGACAGGTTCGCGGGATTTACCCGCACCTTGGCGCAACCGGCCTTTATCGCAGCAACAGCCAGCTCTTCCCTGAAATGGATATCTGCAACAACAGGGAGCCGGCTTTCCGCGCAGATCCGCTCAAGAGCCCTGACCGCTGCTTGATTCGGAACCGCAACCCGCACGATTTCGCAGCCTGCCTCCTGGAGGCGCTTGATTTGAGCGAGCGTCGCAGCGGTATCAACGGTCGGCGTCTTTGTCATGGACTGCACGGCGATCGGATTGGAGCCCCCGATCACCACCGTGCCGATCTTTACTATGCGGGTGTTCCGCCTGTAGAAGTGCTCCACAGCCCTTCCTCGAATCCAGCCCGGTGCAGGAGCTCGGCCAGGCCGCCGACCTCAGCCGCGCGCAGAACCCATTTCCCGAAGTAATCAAACTCAAGATTCACCTGATCTCCGGGACGAAGAGCCCCCAAATTCGTTTCCGCAAGCGTAAACGGGATCAAAGCGACGGTGAACCAGTTTTCCCCCGCTTCCACCACTGTAAGGCTGACACCGTTAACGGCTATAGAGCCTTTAGGCAGGACGTTACGGGCGAACTTTTCCGGGAAAGAAACGACCAGGTCGGTCTGGCCCGCCGTTTTCTTGAGGGAACGCACCGTACCTGTGCAGTCCACGTGCCCGAGCACGTAATGCCCCCCGAGGCGATCTCCCGCGCGCAGAGCCCGTTCCAGGTTGACCGGATCCCCGCGCCTCAACCTACCCAAGTTGCTGGCCCTAACGGTTTCCGGCACAACGTCGAACCGCAATTTTGAAGGATCGTGTGCGGTGACCGTCAAGCAGACGCCGTTCACACTGACGCTTTCTCCTGAAAGCATGTCGCTCCAGGGCTTCTCAAGCTGCACCTCGAGCACTCCCCCACCGCTGTGGGGGCCTTGAATTACTTTTCCAATCTGCTGGACAATCCCTGTGAACATGGATTTCCTCCAGCCGGAGCGCTCGTACTCGGCCATGGTACGGTACGGCCGGCCCGAAGAAAAGTTGAGTTGCTGAAACCTGTCGCCGGGTAACGCGTAGATTTTGCAGTGATAGGAAGGATCCTTACGGTACCAAAGGCGATCGAAGCTGCGGCGCAACGCCTTCCGCAACCGGAGTCTCGACTGGTGGATTTGCAGCATGCCGCAGGACGGTTTGCAGCTGAGCGTATCGTTGCCGCCGGCAGCCTGCCGCCGTGTGCCTTGGCTGCTGAGGACGGCTTTCTGGTTGAGGAGGGAGCTGCAACAGGCGCCTACGACGTGGTCGGCCTCGCCGTGCCCGGAGGTCCGAAGCCGAAGGTGCCGGCTCCGGGACAATGCCTGCGGATAGAGTGCGGGGCCCCAGTGCCGGTAGGTTCCAAAATCGTGCCTACGGCAAACGCTAAGCTGATCGGCACGAACCGCGTTCACCTTGTTGTGGAGAGAAACGGGCGTACTGTGCCTGAAGGTTTTCACCTCAGCGAAGGTGCAACCGTTGTTGAAGCGGGCCATAGGATCACCGCACGCAGTGTGGCGATCCTTCGGGCACTTCGTATCAATACCGTCGAGGTGATTGACCCTCCTACCGTACATGTGCTTGCGGTCGATACGCAGGTCGCTTCGGGTGAGATTCCTGAAGCGACCGCAGCTTTTCTTTGCGCTTTTATCAAAGAACGGGGCATCCCGGCACTTTACATAGGGGCTGTGCCCGACGACACGGAAACTGTCCGCAGGGAAGTTTCCACCTGCCTTCCCGGAGGCCTGCTTATCGTTTGCGGCGGCGCCGGACATGGTCTTACGGATAAAACACTTTTTGCACTTCGAACGGAACGTGTACGGATCGTCTGCGAGGGGGTCGCGCTCCAGCCCGGCGGTACAACCGCGATAGCCGCAGCCCGGCGAGGGGTTTGCCTGCTGATGACAGGGGAGTTTTGCGGAGCGGTCGCAGCTGCCTACGCGCTGCTCCCGCCCACCCTCTCGCGCTGGCTCGGGGTGCGCCTTGAGGATTGGACTTGTTCCCGCGCTGTGCCGCTCGCAAAGCCGTGGGAAGGACCTTCGGATCGTTTTTTCGTCTTCGCCGGGCGGGTTAAGGACGGACGGTGCGTCTTGGAGCCCGAACGCAGCTTGCTGGCTGCAGAGCGGCTTTTCGGTCTGCCGGG
>CAZGYL010000173.1:0-9321 GCA_964529985.1 uncultured Planctomycetia bacterium
GTTCTTGCACCCGAAGAGACGTTCAAAGCCGATCGGACGAAAGAACCGGACCCGGCGAAGCCCTGGAGAACAGAGCAGAGCACGTTCATGAATCCCTGTGCCAGAAAATCCTGAGACGGCCGGAGGCGGCTCTCCTGCCGTGCTGCAAGGGCTCTTGCGATCGAAGCGGATTGGACGAGCCCCAAGAGCGCGATTGCAAGGGCGTCGCCTGCAAGGCTTTCGGCCTGCGGAATGGTGAAGCGGGGAAAGTAGGGTCTCGGCAAAAGGTGTACGGGCTGATCGGCTGTACCCACTACAGCGATACCGAGATTGTCCGCCCCGAAGTAATGAACCACAAGCGCGCTTCCCACGACCGCCACGAACGTTGCAGGAATCCGCTCTTCGAGGCGGTTGCAGGCCGCAATAAAAATCATGGTGCCGGTGCCCAGCAGAATCGCCCCGCCATGCCAGTGCCCGGCAAGCAGCTCTTTCGCCGTCTTGTAAACCAGAGGCACGAAGCGACCTTCGTCCACTCCGGGGACCCCCACCAGAGCCGGCAACTGGCGGGCGATAATGAGAAGAGCGGCTCCGGAGGCGAATCCAACCACTACCGAATGCGAGACATATCTTAGAAGTGCTCCGAGCCGAGCAAGGCCGAAAGTGCACTGGAGAATCCCTACCAGGAACGTAAGCAAAGCTATGGTGTCGACGCGGTGTTCGGGCGGGATTACTACAACGCTGCTGAAAAGAACGATGGAGATCGCATTGGTGGGGCCGCAGATCACCAGCTCCGAGCTGCTGCAGATCGATGCGACCAAGCCCCCGACCATTGCAGCGTATACGCCGTGCATTGGAGGCAATCCGGCCAGGTGAGCGAAGGCCATTGCCTGAGGCACGGCCAAGACAGCGACAGAGAGCCCGGCTGTCAGGTCAGGGGCCAAATCCCGCCTGAGATATTGGCGGATCTTCTCACCAAAAGGGGGGTGGGCTTGCTCTTTTTCCGCTTGCACAGTATTACCGCCGATAGTCAGCGGTTCACCATACTGTGCCCTTCGGCCGGGGACAAGTGCCGGAATAAATCATCGTGTGCAGATCGGGAAGCGCCGGCGAAAAATGGCGAAACTCGAGCCTATTGCTCAAGCTCGATATTCCAGTACGCTTCGCTTACGAACTGCTCCCAACTTGCCTTTCGCTTGATCCACGGCAGCGCGAAGCTTGGACGCCAGGCGGGTTCCTTAGGTTTGCGAAGCAGTCGCATGCCCGCTTCTTCAAGAAGCTTGTTTCCCTTGCGCACGTTGCATTCGAAGCACGCCACCACACAATTGGTCCACGTACTTTTGCCCCCGCGCGCCCGAGGGATCACGTGGTCAATCGACAGCTGATCGCTTGGGAGTTTTCGGCCGCAGTACTGGCACGTGTTCCTGTCACGCCTGAAGAGATTGCGCCGCGAAAAGACGACTTTGGGAGGGATCGTGCGCTCGCAGGCTACCAGGAGAATCACCTCAGGGATCCTGATAGGCCGGGACACCGTGCGCACGTAGGGCTCCCCGTCCGAAACACTCAGGTCGGCCCAAGAGCGGAAGTCGTAAACCTCATACGTATCGGGCATGATAACCCGCGCTACACCCTTGTAGACCAGCGCCAGGGCCTTTCGGACCGTACAAACCCTGATCGGCGTCCAGTGCCGGTTCAGGACCAATGTGGGCTGGGTAAGCACTACAGACACTTCTTGCGGCGGCCTCGGGGTTTCAAGGCTTTCTCTCAGGATCGTTCCGCGAGGCCTAAGTAACGATCCTGCAATGCCATTATTGCGTTTGGAGTCAGGTCGAGCAAGGGATAGTGCCTCGGTACGCAAAGCGCAGGG
This sequence comes from uncultured Planctomycetia bacterium, assembly GCA_964529985.1. Classification (GTDB taxonomy): domain Bacteria; phylum Planctomycetota; class UBA8108; order UBA8890; family UBA8898; genus CAZGYL01. The sequence goes on from CAZGYL010000173.1 coordinate 1,844, forward strand.
CTCACGGGGCTGAGGCCCGGGATATGCCCGCGTGTAAAAGCAGCTCGGTACAAACTGGACCGGTCGCGATGGGCCGTGCCGGAAGGAGTGCTGCCCGACGTTCGTAACTCGTTTATTTCCAAAGAGTTAAGACCGGGCCTCAATTTTTGAAACAGCAGACCTTGCAAACGCCGGTTTTTTCTGGGATGATGAGTCTTGGGCCGGTTAAGAACTCACCCAACTCCAACCCTACCCTTTCGACCCAAACAACCTTAACCTAACCGGCCCGCCATTTTTTTATGCCCGTTTTCGGGGCGTTTTGTGCCCGCCTCACCGGGCCGCCTGCATTGAGCCCGAAGCGCCCTGCCTGTACCATAGAAAACAACTCGTCATTGTTCGGTCGAGAGACCTCGGCTTGCGGCCGAGATCGCCCCCCCCCGAGCGGATCCGGGCACCACAGCAAGAAAGGTGGAGTTTGCCGATGAAGCAAGTACGATGGGCGTTGCTCTTTGCATGTCTTCTTTCCGCTCCTCTTCAGGCCGCCGTTCTCTTGGTGGTAACCGAGATCATGTACCACCCGGCTGATGAGGACCAGCGGCTTGAATACGTGGAGATCTACAACACGACCCGTTCCCCCCTGGATATCTCCGGCTACCGCTTCATTGAGGGGATTTCTTATGAATTCCCAGAGGGCACCTGGATCGACCCCTACAGCTATATAGTAGTTGCCCGGGATCCGGACGCCTTTGAGCAGGCTTACGGCTGGCGCCCTTACGGGCCTTATGAAGGCGAGTTGGACGACCACGGCGAGCGGCTTACGCTTTCGACCGACTCCAGCCGGTTTGATGAAAACGGCCGCATGATTGTCAAAGGCCCCCCTTTGTGGAGTGTGGAGTACAATGAGCGGGGAGCATGGCCGAACGGGTGCAACGGCACGGGCCACAGCCTTTCCCTGATAACCTGGCACAAGGATCCTCAGGATCCGACCGCGTGGGCCCGAAGTCCGCGCAAAGGAGGCACGCCCGGGAAACCCAACGGTTTTGAAACGACGTTCGAGGAGCGGACTCTTATTCCCAAAGAGAACTCGGTCTGGCGTTTCAAGAAGGGTACGGAAGAGGCTTCGGATCCGATCGATGCATGGCGGCAGATCGATTTCGACGACAGCTCTTGGGAGGAGGGGATCGCCGGATTCGGCTACGGGGACAACGACGATGCAACGGTCCTGGACGACATGCGTTCGAGCGGGGATAACCCCGGCTATCTCGTGGTTTTTATCAGGAAGCGCTTTACACTTGAGTCGCTCGAAGGCATAGACAGGCTGTTTCTGTGGATGCTTTACGATGACGGCTTTGTGGCGTATTTGAACGGCCGGGAGGTTGCAAGAGCCGGCGTCCAGGATGATCCCCCGCTTATTACCAGCAAGGCCCGAACGCACGAGGCGACCCGCCCGGAACTCTTTGACATAAGCGATTCGGTGGATTATCTCAGGGTCGGAGAAAACGTGCTTTGCGTCCAGGGGCACAACGCCAGCACAAGCAGTCCGGATTTTTCGCTTCACCCCTGGCTTTCGGCGGCGCGTGAGATCAAGCCGGTCGATGTGGCGAGCGGAGTCGTAATCAATGAATTCGTGCCCCGTTCGGCTTCAGGAGGTTGGATTGAGCTTTACAACAAAAGAGATTCGTCTGTGGATCTGAGCGGTTATACCCTCTCGCGCGATTCTGGCGGACGGGGAGCTTTTGTCATTCCGGAGGGGACTGTTATACAGCCGGGCGAGTTTCTGGTGTTCACCCAGGGCCAGCTGGGTTTCACCCTGGAGCCCGATTCCCAGGGGCCCGACTCCGACGGTACCGTCACTGTTTACCTGGTCAATCCGGACGGCGACAGAGTCGTTGAGGCGCGGACCTTCGACGGTGACGTGGCTTTAGGCAGCAGTTTGGCGCGGTGGCCCGACGGAGCGGACAGGTGGTATGAAACGGAAACTCCCACGCCGGGTGCAACGAACCAAGTCCAGCTGGAGCGTTCGGTGGTCATCAACGAGATTATGTACCATCCGTTTCATACGCCGAATCCCTATGAGAACAGTGACGGCGAGAAAAGCAGCGAAAGGGAATACATAGAGCTTCTGAACGTCTCGGATCGGACCGTGGATATGAGCGGTTGGTATTTCAGCCGCGGCATAGCCTTCACCTTCCCTGAAGGCACGCTTCTTCGACCCGGCCAATACCTGGTCGTAGCCCGCAATCCCGCGTTGATAAAGGAAATTTACGGCTTGACAAGCGGTGTGCTGGGCCCCTTCGGCGGCAGGCTTGCAAACGGCGGAGAATTGATACGCCTCAAGGACAGCAAGGGAAATCTTGTGGATGAAGTGCGCTACTACGACGGGGGAAGATGGCCGCGCTGGCCGGACGGTATGGGAGCCAGCTTGGAGCTTGTAGATCCCCGACAGGACAATGATTTCGCTACGGCCTGGGAAGCGAGTGACGACAGAGCGAAAGCGCAGTGGTATGAAGTAAGCTTCGCGGGGCGCCATCCCTCGAACGGGGAATCCGAATTCCAGTTCATACTTATGCATCGCGGGGAGGTACTCCTTGACGACGTGCAGGTAACCGAGAACAATCCTCAGAACCCCAATCTGATTAGGAATCCGGATTTCGAGTCCGGCTTGCAGGGCTGGCGGATTTGGCCGGGCACCCACGAGAACACCCGCGTTGTGGAGGGCGATGCGCACAGCGGGAACCGCGCTCTTCTTCTCGTTGCAGTAGGCCGCGGCGACAACTGGTACAACAACATTGAATACGATTTTGTAAATCCCGGGCTCCACGGCAATCGGACTTATTACGTCCGCTTCTGGGCGAAGTGGCAACGCGGCTACAACAGGCTTGTGGTACGGAGCCACCGGGCGGCGCTTAATCCGAGCTACAACCTTGCTCATTGCGCTGAAATTCCCGTGCCGGAGAACATTGGAAGCCCCGGGGCGCCCAACACCGTGTATCGCGAGAATCAGGGCCCCGTGATCGGCTTTCTCAATCAGGAGCCGGCGCTGCCCAGCTCAACGCAGCCTATTCATATAACGTGCCGGATTTTCGATGCGGACGGCGTAGCGAGCGCAAAGATCAACTACCGTTTGGACCGGAGCCAGACTGTGCAGACTGCGGATCTTTTCGATGACGGCGCCCACGGTGACGGGAAAGCGGGCGATGGACTCTGGGGCGGTGATATTCCCCCGCAGGCGAACAATGCGGTGATAGCGTTTTGGATTGAGGCGGTCGACAACTCCGGGCAGGTCGGGCTTTTCCCCAGGGAGGGATCGGACAAACCCGCAGTGGCGCTCGTGCTTGATCAAATTCCGCAGACCGAGCTGCCGCGCTACCGGCTGGTCCAGTTGACTTCGGATCGGAATCGCCTCAATTCCCGGCTTCCCATGGCCAACTCGCTTGTTCCCGCAACCTTTATATTCAACGGCCGGAAGATCTATTACAACGTGGGGGTCAGATACAGGGGAAGTCCGTGGATTCGGGGTGGAGGCAACCTCGGTACAGGTTATCGAATCAGGTTCAACCAAGACGACAAGCTTCACGGCGTGATTTATGAAATGAACCTGGACAAGCAGCAGAACGACGGCGGGCAGGCCATGATCCGCGAGCGCACCGCCTACTACCTGATGCGGCGTCTGGCCAGGCATGCATCTCGGTCGCTCGTTCCTTACAGCCTTCAGCAGTATGTGCGCTTCTGGCATTATCCTCAAACCGGTTACGGCATTATTTATGAGCATGTACAGCACGTAGACCGGAAATACCTCAGCTTTTGGTGGGGTAACGATGATGAGGGATCGCTTTTCAAAGTGGACGATTGGTTCGAGTGCCGCAACGACAACCCCAAGCCGGAGATGGAGGATACGGCCCATGTAGTCTGGCGAGGCGCCGACAAGGAGGCTTACAGGTGGTTCTACAAGCTAAGAACCACGGAGAAACACGAACCGTACGAGCATTTGATTGATTTGTGCCGTTTTGTTCAGCAGACCCGTTCGCAGGATATGCCAGATCTATTACCTCAGAGGCTCGATGTGGACGAGTGGCTTACGATTCTCTGTGTGCGGCTTTACATAGGGGACTGGGACACCATCGGCTATAACAGGGGTAAGAACGCTTACTTTTATTTCCCCGCGAGAGAAAGACGGTGGTACCTCATCCCGTGGGATTCCGATTTGACTTTCCAGTCGGGACATGTCAACGACATGATAACTGTCAATTCGGGGAACTTTCCGGGGATGGGCAGAATGTTCAACGTTCCGGCCCACCAGAGGAGGCTTTACAACTTGTACTCGGCATTGATTTCAGGCCCCGCCGACATCAACTTCATAAGGGATTACTGGAACCGCACTTATACGACCTTTGACGGCGAAACAGGCGGTCGGCCGCCGAATCCCAACAGCGTGATCGGCTACATGCAGCAGCGTAACAACATTGTGCGGAACCGCATAAGCGCCGGAAGGTTCAGAATCCGCAAGCCTTCCGGTCTCTCCGTAGTAAGGCGGGGGGTGGATGAGACGATCCAGGAAACCATCGAGGGAGATGCGCCCGCATTGGTATCGGATATCCTGGTTAACGGCGAGTCCATCATGGATCAGTTGCATTGGAGAAGCGTTACGCGGTGGACGTATACAGTGGAGGTCGGCGAAGGGGAGCACCATTTCAACTTTGTTGCTTTGGCGCCTGACGGAAGCGAGGTGGGCTCCGCAGAAGTTGTAGTCATATACTCGCGGAGCCCGTTACCCGAGATAATGGACTTTACACCGAAAGAGGGGCCTGATGACGGCGGAACCGAAGTTGTCATTACAGGGAAATACTTCCAGGAAGGAGCCTCTGTTTACTTTGGCGACTATGAGAGCACTTCGGTTACTTTCGTAAACGAAGAAGAGCTTCGTGCGGTGACCCCCGAGTATCCCCCGCGCGGCCCGGCAAGCGTGCAGGTCAGAGTTGTAAACCCGGACTTGGGTTCGGTTTCCTCGACCGAAACGTTTGAATTTATTCCGCTTTGGCCCAACGTGGTTTTGCTTAACCCGAATGAAGGGAAGGCAGCGGGCGGCGAAAGCGTAACAATTATAGGGGAGCGTTTCCAAGAGGGGATCAAGATATTCTTCGGGGATGCCGAAGCTCCACAGGTCACATTCGTTGACGAGACCACCCTTCGGGTCACCACCCCTCCGGGCCCGATCGGTGCGGTCGACGTACGGGCGGAGAATCCCGATGGCCGGTCTTCTGTGTGCAGCGGCTGTTTCACCTACGTGCTCGGCCCGCTGTCGATAACCAGGGTGGTGCCTTCTGTGGGCCCGACGGCCGGAGGAAACAAGGTCACCATTTACGGCGAAAACATAGTAACGGTGGGTTCACCGGTAGTGGTGCTTTTCGGTGCGAAGCTGGCCGAGGTTCAAGAGGCCGACGTTCAGCGCGTGGTTTGCACGGCGCCTCCGGGGAGTGCCGGGTCGGTCACGATCCTGCTTACCGACGGAGCCGGAAGAACGGCCCTCCTGCCGAACGCCTACACCTACAGCGACGAAGTGCCGGGGGCGATTTTCCTGCGCGGGGATGCGAACGGCGATGGCCGTCTTACAGTGAGCGACGCCCGCGTCATACTGCTTCACCTTTTCGGCGGGCCCTTGAGTTGTGAAGACGCGGGCGACGTTGACGACGACGGAAAGCTTGCTGTCACCGATGCAATCCGGCTGCTGGGTTACCTCTTTGCAGGAGGCGTGCCGCCGGAGCCTCCGTTCCCCGAACCGGGTCCGGATCCCACGAACGACAGCTTGGTCTGCGGGCAATAGAACGCGTCTTTCCGCTTTGTACGGTTCATAAGGGGTTTCGGCGCCGCTCAGACGTCGAGTTCTTCGAGGCCGACCGTTTCCTCCATAACGAGGCGGAAACGCGGCTCCACGTCCCGGCCCATAAGCTCGGAAATCGTGCGGTCGGCAAGCAACTCGTCATCAATGCTCACTTGGCGTATGGTGCGGGTGGCTGGATCCATGGCCGCGACCTTGAGCTGCTGGGCGCTCATTTCACCCAGACCCTTAAAGCGGGTTATGGTGATCTTGCCTTTCGGAGCCTGCGGCGCTTCCGGGCCGCCTGCGCCTTCTTGGGCCTTACGCCCCTTCCGCTTGGATTTTTTCCTGCGGCCCTTGTTCTGATTCCCTTCTGAGCCTTGAGCCGGAAGGGAACTTCCGTCGCCTGCCAGGATGGCTTCTTTTTCTTCCTCGTTCCGGGCCAGAAAAACCTGGTTCCCTATGGCTATTCGGTACAGGGGGACCTCAGCCAGGTAAACATGACCCCGGCGGATGAGCTCCGGCATATGCCTGTAGAAAAAGGTCAGGAGCAACGTTGCTATGTGGTGGCCGTCTGAGTCGGCGTCGGTGAGGATTATTATCTTGTGATATCTGAGCTTCCGTATGTCGAAGTTCTTTCCGAATCCGCAGCCCAGAGCATTCACGATGTCCGCGATCTGTTGGTTGGTGAGAATCTTGCGGGCGGGCGCTTGCTCGGTGTTCAGTATTTTGCCGCGCAAGGGAAGGATCGCTTGAGTCCGCCGGTCACGGCCGCTCTTGGCCGTACCTCCTGCCGAGTCGCCCTCCACCAAGAACAGTTCGCTTTCCCTCGGATCCGAAGAGGAGCAGTCAGCCAACTTGCCGGGCAGATTCAGCCGGTGCGACACCGCGCTCTTCCTTACAACCGCATCAGAGGCTGCACGCGAAGCGATCCGCGCCCGCGCGGCGGTTACTATTCTGCCGACCACGGTGTCGCCTGCACTGCGGTTTTCGTTCAAGAAAAGCTCCAGGCTCGGTGTAACAACCGAAGAAACCTGGCTGTAGAGCTCAGGGTTGTTGAGGCGCTCTTTGGTCTGCCCTTGAAACTGAGGATCGCGCACGAAAACCGAAATAACGGCGATAAGCCCTTCGCGTATATCTTCGGAGGTGACTTGAATCCCTTTGGGAAGGGAGTTGTGCGTTTCCATGTAATTGCGCAAAGCCCTTACCACCGCAGCTCGCAGGCCGTTTTCATGGGTTCCCCCCGAGGAAGTGCGCACGCCGTTCGCAAAGCTCAGGATGCTCTCCGATCTCTCGTCGGTCCAAGTAAGCGCAACAGCAATGTATGGATCGCCTTCATGTTCGAGAGAGAAAACGAAATCACCCACAGGAGCGCAGCCCCTGGTTTTTATCTGTTGCTTGAGGAAGGCGGGCAACCCCTCCTCGTGGTGATGAGTGGAAGTGGTGCCGCTGGTTTTATCCTTGAATGTAATTTTCAGGCCTTTGTGCAGGTAAGCCTTGGCCTCGAGAGTTTCGGCGATCAGTGCGGGATTGAAACGGGTGGTGCCGAAGATTTCGGGATCGGGAGTGAAAGTGACCACCGTACCCCGCTTTCCGCTCACCCGCCGTACTTGCTTGACGGAGCCTGTCGGTTTGCCGCGGCGGTAAGATTGCGTCCATTCGTAACCGTCGCGGTACACCGTTA
>CAZGYL010000174.1:0-9278 GCA_964529985.1 uncultured Planctomycetia bacterium
CACGGAGAGCTTCTCCTTTCCGTCTACGCTCACCTTTACGGTCGCCTCGCTGAGGGTCCGCTTGTCATTGGCCCGCTTTTCCACGATCACGCGGAACCCTATCAACTCGAACGCAACCGGATTTTGCCCCAATACGCGGCGAATGATCAAGGCGGCGGAAGCTTCAGCGCCCTCAAATTGATATCCCTGAAGTTCAAGCTGCTTGATCGTATTGACAACCGCGCGGGGCACGTTTTCGTCCGAGCCCAGATCTATTCCTTCACTGCGGGCGATCTGCAGGATATTGGAGCGGCCTGAAAGCTCGGAGACCAAAAACCGCCGTCCCGCTCCCACGCTCGCAGGATCCACATGCTCGTAGGTGCGGGCTTCTTTCATAACCGAGTTTACATGGACCCCGCCTTTATGGGCGAAGGCCCTGGAACCCACATAGGGACTGTTTTCAGGAAACTGGTGATTCGCAACAGCGCTCACGTAGCGCGCAACGTGACAAAGCTGCTTAAGGCCCTCCCGATCCAGACCGAGGCGTTTGTTCATTTTAAGAAGCAGATTGGCGATGATCGGCACCAAATCGGCGTTTCCGCACCTCTCCCCGATTCCCCCGAAGGTTCCCTGAACTTGGGTTATGCCCAGGCTTACGGCATCCAGGCTGTTCGCAACCGCGGTACCTGCGTCGTTGTGGCAGTGAACCCCCACACTGGTGGGGAACTCTTCGAGCACGGAGCGGGTTATCTCCCGAAAAGTTTCCCCAATGGTTCCGCCGTTGGTGTCGCAAAGGACGAGCCAGTCGGCTCCGGCCTCTTTTGCGGCGCGAAGCACATCCATGGCATAGACGGGATCCTCGCGCCAGCCGTCGTAAAAATGTTCGGCGTCGAATATGACCTCTTTGCCGGCATCTTTCAGAAAACGCACGGATTCCGCCACCAGCTTCAGATTCTCTTCAGGCGTCGCTCCCAAAATCCGTTCGACGTGGAAGAGCCAAGCTTTGCCGAAGATCGTAACAGCCGGAGTACCGGCCGCTATCAACGACTGCAGATTTCGATCGGTTGAAACGTTTCGCAACCGGTGTCTCGTGCTTCCGAAGGCGCAGAGCTTTGCGTGCTTAAGCTCCAACCGGCGGGCCCGTTCGAAAAACTGCGCGTCCTTGGGATTGGAGCTCGGCCAGCCGCCTTCGACATAATCGACCCCGAACTCATCAAGGCAAAGCAGAATCTTAAGCTTGTCTTCAACGGAGAACCAGATTCCCTCAGCCTGCGAGCCGTCGCGCAGCGTGGTATCGTAAATCCAAACTCGGTCGCTCATGGTTTCACCAACCGCCCCTCGTGTGTTCGAGGCTCAAAGGTGGTCTCATCGCTTTTAAGAAGCGATATCTTACCGGAGCGCACCACTTCAAGGATCCCGAAGGGTCGAAGCGCCTTGAGAAAATCTTCGACCTGCGCAGGATCGCCGGCAAGCTCAAGGGTCATACTTGAAGCCCCCACATGAAGAACCTTGGCTCCGAAAACCTCGGCCTCTTCGGCTACGGCGCGCCGCGCACCGTTCGCAGCGCTCACCTTTACAAGAACAAGCTGGCGCTCCACCGTCGGCCTCGGCGAGAGCACCGAAACCTGTTCAACGTCGATCAACTTGAAAAGCTGTCTGGCTACCTGTTCGAGCTTGCGGTCGTCCTCCTGAACAACCAAAGTGATGCAGTAAACGTCCGGGGTTTCCGCCTCCTCGGCGGTGACGGAAAGCAGGTTGAACCCGCGCCTGCTGAAAAGGCCCGCAATGCGTGCCAGAACCCCGGGGCGGTTTTCCGTAAGTGCGCAGATCGTGGTGGGTCTTTTCATTATTCACCTCCGATGGCTTCGTCAAGAGCGGCTCCAGCGGGCACTATCGGGAAAACGTTCTCGTCGTTGTGAAGGCGGAACCTGCACAGGAAGGGACAGCCGGCGGCGAACGCTTCCTCAAGGACGGGCACGACGTCTTCGGGGTCCACCACATCACGGCCCTTCCCGCCGAATGCCTCCACAACCCTCACAAAATCAGGATTGTCCGGCAGGTCCACCGACGAGTACCGCTTGCCGTGGAAGAGGTTCTGCCACTGGCGCACCATGCCCAAAGCCTGATTGTCGAAAAGGCATATGACAAGCGGAATCTTAAGCGACACACAAGTGGTAAGTTCCTGAATATTCATCTGGAAGCTTCCGTCGCCCGTTATGAGAACAACGGTCCTGTCGGGACAGGCGACTTTGGCGCCTATGGCCGCAGGCAGGCCGTACCCCATTGTGCCCAATCCGCCGGAAGTGAGAAAACTCCGCGCCCTGCTGAACGGATAGTACTGGGCCGACCACATCTGATGTTGACCGACATCGGTAACCAGGATTGCATCTTCCCCGGCGAGCCTTCCCACTTCCTCAACGATGTACCTCGGAGAGATACAACCCCTACCGCCTTTTTGCCCCTTCTTGTAGTAAGGCAGAGGATGCTTTTCCTTCCATTCTTTGATCCGGGCGTGCCAAGGCCCGTAATCTTTGAGGCGGCTTCTGTCGAGCTTCTCCAGAAGCTGCTCGAGGACCAATTTCAGATCGCCCACCACACCCACGTCCGGTTCCACGTTCTTTCCGATCTCAGCGGTATCGATATCAACGTGAACGATCCGTGCCTTGTTCGCGAAGCGGTCGCGCTTGCCCGTCACCCGGTCATCGAAACGCACACCGAATCCCAGGATCAGATCCGCCTCCTGCACGCAACGGTTCGCATAGAGCGAGCCGTGCATGCCCAGCATACCCAGTGACAGGGGATGCTTTCTCGGTACGGCCGTCATACCCATAAGCGTGGTGGTGACCGGGATTCCGGTGAGATCCACAAACTTGCGCAAGGGCTCCCACGCTCCGCTTGTAATAGCGCCGCCTCCCACGTACAGCAGAGGCCGTTTGGCGCGGTAGATTTCGGCCAGAATCGCTTCGATCTCGCTGTCCTTCGCTTTGCCCGGCACTATGTAACCCGGCAGTATGATTTCACCTTCCGGAGGATCGTAGAGCGCGGAGCGCTGCTGCACGTCTTTCGGCAGGTCTATAAGCACCGGACCCGGCCTTCCGGTGCGCGCTATGTAAAAGGCCTCTTTGAAAACAGCGGGGATGTCCTCGGTACGGCGAACGAAGTAAGAATGCTTGGTTATGGGAAAACTCAATCCGAAAGTGTCGGCCTCCTGAAAGGCATCGGTACCGACCAGGCTGACGGGCACCTGACCGGTGATCGCGATAATAGGGACGGAATCCATATAAGCCGTGGCAAGGCCTGTGACCAAATTCGTGGAACCGGGCCCGGAGGTCGCCATGCACACTCCCACTTTCCCGCTCGCCCGTGCGTACCCATCGGCCATATGACACGCTCCCTGCTCATGCCGCACGAGGATGTGTCGCAGTTTGTGATCGAGCATGGCATCGTAAACCGGCATGATGGCGCCGCCCGGATAGCCGAAAATGGTGTCTACTCCTTCGCGGAGCAGGGATCTGATCACCATGGTGGCACCGGCGAGCATCTCCCTGCCGTTGCCTTTCTTTTCCGGCTTTTTGGCTTCAGCCGGAGCTATAGGCGCAGCTGGCCGCACGTCAGGTATGAAATCCCCCGGCCGATCCTGCTTTTCCGCCTGGTCCACTTTAGCCCGTGATGTCCTTGGATCCGGTTCCTGCCTACTCATGGTCGTTCCTCCGAAGCTGACTTCCCGCTGCCGGTCTTTCCCTGCTCAGCGGCTCTATTCCTGCGCGCGTTGACGGCGCGATTCGCCCCGCGCACCATTGCCGTAACCGAGGCCACTATCACATCCTCGTCAACCGCATCGCCGACAAACTGCCTTCCCCACGGATCCTCAAAACGTATCGAAGCGTGGGCAAGGGCATCGGTCCCGCCCGTTATAGCTTTAAGCCCGTACTCTATAAGCCTCAACTCCGGGTCGACCGCTTTGCAAAGGGCCTTGGCGGCGGCATCCACAGGCCCGACGCCGTGAGCGGTGCTTATCACTTCCCGACTGTCGATTTTAAGCTTTACAATCGCACAAGGAGTGGTCCGGTTGCCCGTCATCACACCTAATTCCTCCAGCACGATCGTCTGTTCGTCGTCGGCAAGATCGGCCATTACGTCCCGGGCGATGGCTACGATATCTTCGTCCTCGATCTTCTTTTGGCGGTCCGCCACCATCTTGACCCGTCTGGTCACTTCACGCAGAGCTTCGGGCTCAAGCCGGTAACCGCGCTCCTGCAGCACTTTGCTTACCGCGTGCTGGCCCGAATGCTTCCCGATTACAAGTGTGTGTCCCTGCCAGCCCACGTCCTCAGGTCGCATGATCTCGTAGGTGGCCCTGTCCTCCAGGACCCCATGCTGGTGTATGCCGGCCTCGTGACTGAAGGCGTTCAAGCCCACGATCGCTTTGTTCCGCTGGACTTCTATCCCGGTCATGCCGGCAACCAGTCTACTGGTGTTCCACAACTCCCGCGTGTTGACATCCGTTTTCACGCCGTACACATCGCGCCGCACATGGATTCCCATGACGACTTCTTCAAGCGCTGCGTTACCTGCGCGCTCTCCCAAACCGTTCACCGTGCACTCAACCTGCCGTGCTCCGGCCTTAACAGCAGCGAGGCTGTTGGCCACAGCCAAACCGAGATCATTGTGGCAGTGCACACTCACGATCACGTTCTCAATGCCGGGAACCCTTTCGAGCAGAAGGCGTATCCGCTCCGCATACTCATCGGTGGTTGCGTACCCCACCGTATCGGGAATGTTTATCGTAGTTGCGCCGGCCTTGATCGCGGCTTCAACCACCCGGCAAAGAAAATCTATTTCAGTACGGGAGGCATCCTCAGGGGAAAACTCCACGTCATCGGTGAACCGCCGGGCCAGGCGCACACCCTCTACAGTGCCTTGGAGAACCTCCTGCTCGGTCTTGCGCAACTTTTTTTCCATATGAATCTTGCTTGTGGCGAGAAATACATGGATCCGGGGGCGGCGGGCGTCCTTCACCGCTTCCGCCGCACAGCGTATGTCTTTCTCAAGAGCGCGGGCCAAAGCGCAGACCGCAGGTCCTTGAACCCGTTGGGAAATGAGCTGAACCGCACTGAAGTCTCCCGGACTTGCAATCGGGAAACCCGCCTCGATCACATCGACGTTCAAGCGCGCGAGCTGGTGAGCTATGACCAGTTTTTCATCTACGTTCAGGCTCGCGCCCGGGCTCTGCTCTCCGTCCCGCAACGTCGTGTCGAAAATAATTACCTTGTCCATCGGCGACCTCTCGATCGGTTCACACCAAGGGTCCGCAAGCTGTAATGTTAACGGATAAAAAAATCCCGCCACCTGCTGCAGGTGACGGGTTGACGGTTCAGCCTGATCGTCGGGGCCTCACCGACCTCCGCCACCTGCGGAGCGTACAAGTACGATAAGGCGCAGGAGGGGAAGAGTGAGGCCTAAAAGGGGTGAAGAGCGCGCACCTGGAGCACTGAAGCCTCTGCGGGCTTCTTCAACGCTCTCTGGAAACACCACGGTGCGCTTCATACGCTGCAGCTCCTCACCTTTGCGGCTTTTTACTGCCGGAAAACTCTATATCCTACTTTGCTCTATCGGCCGTGTCAACCTCCCTCTCCACCAGCTCAGACCTCTATGAGCTCCGCCATGAGGCGCTTGAAGCCGGCGAAGCTCAGGGACTGCGGGCCGTCGCTCAGGGCCTTCTCAGGCTCCGGGTGTATCTCAACCATAATCCCGTCCGCCCCGACAGCCTTCGCAGCCTTGGCAAGGGCGGGAACCAAGAGCCGATCCCCTGCAGCATGGGAAGGATCCACGATAACCGGCAGGTGGCTCCGCTCTTTGAGAATGGGTACAGCCGAGATGTCCAGTGTGTTCCTGGTCGCCGTCTCAAAGGTTCGTATTCCACGCTCGCAGAGGATCACCTGCTGATTACCCTGAGCCAGAATATATTCGGCCGCACCGAGGAGCTCGTCGATGCTCGACATAAGCCCGCGCTTAAGCAACACAGGCCTGTCTACACGACCCACCTCGGTCAGCAGGCTGAAATTCTGCATATTACGAGCCCCGATCTGCAGAATATCGGCCTTTTGAGCCACCCTGGTCACGTCCTCGGGAGTCAGGACCTCCGTTACGACGGGCAACCCGAAATCTTCACCCGCCTGCGCAAGGTAATTCAGCCCCTCGTAGCCCAGTCCCTGAAAGCTGTAAGGCGACGTGCGGGGCTTGAAGCAACCGCCTCTCAGGACGTGGCCGCCCGTCTCACGCACTATCCGCGCGCAGCGCCTGATTTGTTCCTCCGATTCCACGGCGCAGGGCCCGGCTATGACCACAAAGCCCCCGCCGCCTATCCGCACGTTGCGAACCGTGATCACCGTGTCCTCTTCCTTGTGGGCACGTGTCACGAGCCTGTAGCCTTTCTTCTCCGGTACAACAGGCGCTTTGCGCTCTTTCTCTTCTTCAACTTCAGGGTAGCTGCTCACAAGATCCACGACCGAAGGTGTGGTGCGTTCCTGATCAAGAGCGGGGTAAGTGCCCAAAACCTTCAAGAAAGTAGTTTCGCGCTTAAGCTCCTCAATAGCCCTTTGAGTGTTCGGGTCGGCGATGTTTCCCTCAAAATCAACGTAAAAGAGATACTGCCAGGGCGTATTGGGCCGCGGCCTGCTCTCCAGCTTGGTCATGTTGAGGTGGCTTACCGCAAGGATATTCAGACACCGGGCCAAAGCCCCTTCTTTGTGAACCGTGGCCAAAACCATGGAGGTCTTGGCGGGAATCCGCGGATCCACCCTCACAGGCTCGCGAGCCAAAACAAAGAATCGGGTGTAATTCTCTTTTTGGTTGGCGATCCCGCGTTTCAGTATCACAAGTCCGTGCGCCAAAGCCGCTTCCTCGGAAGCTATGGCCGCCTGGGACAGATCTTGATCTTCTTTGACCTTCCTGACCGCTTCAGCCGTGTCTATGAAGCTCTCAATGTGGCAGTTTTTCAGGCTTGCAAGAAAATTCGAACACTGTGCCAGTGCCTGCGGGTGCGAGTATATTCTCCGAATATTTGCAAGGGGCACTTCGGCTACAGCCGAAAGGCAATGGACGACCTCGTAAATCTCCTCACCTACGATAGAAAGCCGGGTGCGCAGCAGGAGATCGTACACTTCATTGATGCTGCCCGCCGTCGTGTTCTCAACAGGGAGGACTCCGTAATCCGCCTCACCCTCTTCAACCGCCCCAATCACCTCCGCGAACGTCGGGTAACCCCTGAAAACCACCCGATCCAGGTATTGGGAAAAATACTTTCTCGCAGCCAAGTGGCTGTAGGCCTCCTCGATCCCCTGGAAAGCCACCCGAATCAGGTCGAGTTTCTTGCTTCCGTCCTCCCGCTCGAGAATCTTCGATTTCTGGATCTTAAGGGAGTAATCGATTATTTCCTGGAAAATCCTGGTTACAAAGTAAGCGTCAAGACCAAGCTGCCTGCCGGCCCTCACCGCCTCGCCGAGAAGCTCGGCCTCCCGCTGCTTGTCCCGCAGGGTCATATTGGCGAGCTCTTTCTCGGTAAGAACCTTCTGGACCAGTGAAAAACGCTTGGCCAGGGCCTTAACGATCTGGCGGTCCAGCTGGTTTATTTCCTTTCTAAGCTTCCTGAGGTTTTGATCGTTTTCTCCTGCCACCTTAGTCCTGCTCTCCTGCGTCGGCTGAATGCGGGAGGCTCATGTCCGCAGAGCCCCCATGCTCCAAAAAACAGCGATTCTACCATCTTAGCTCGGCGGAACGGGCTCTGCTACAAGAGGCCCGCTCGGCGGTGGGCCTTCCGGAGGATTCCGCCCGGCGGGCACAAAGCCTATCCTTTTGCGACCTCGAAAAAGCTGACGACAGCATTCAAAAGCCCCTCTTCGGTATGAGGCTGAGCTTCTGCAGCTACCGGCCAACCTCCAGAGGACAGCGCTTTGCTTGTTGAAGGGCCTATGGAAAAGACGGCCGCACGCCGGAGCAGCTCTGCGAAAAGGCCGGCGCCCAGAACCATCTCAAGTCCTCGGACCGCCGAAGGACTCGCAAAAAGCACTCCGTCCGGAAGGCGGCCTGAGCGGATAAACGACCTCAGGGCCTCCCCCGCAGAGGGATCTTCAGCTTCGGTGCGATACGTAACCACCGCATTCAGATAAGCGCCGGAGGGCTCAAGCGCCTTGAGAAGTCTGTCATCGGCTTTGTCTGATCGAGGTATAAGAACCCGATCCCGGTTCCCGAGAACCGCGCTCAGCCGCCGGCCCAACTCCTTCCCCGTCGCCTTCTCAGGCACAAGATCAACTTTGAACCCGCAGGACTCGGCCTCCCGCTTGGTCGCCTGACCGACCACCGCGACCCTTCCACCGAACCGCCCCCCGGCGTAGAGTCCGGCCACTGACCTCACTGCGTTCGAGCTTGTAAAGACGATCCAAGTGTACGGCTCGCCGGGCTCCACGAGGCGCGCGACCTCAGCGTCAGAGGGGAAGACGATTCGAATGGCGGGGCAGGGCACAACGGTTGCCCCCAAACGCTCGAGTTTTCCGCGTAGGGAGTCCAAAACATGGCGCGGCCTTGTAATCACAAGGGTCCTGCCCGAAAGAGGTTCGTTGCTGCAATCGGCGTCCATGATGCGGGCCTGCGTCCTCTCCCCTCATTCCGCGGATTTCACCTTGCGAATGATTTCCTCTCCGCCCTGTGTAAGCAACTCCTCAGCCAAGAGCCGCCCCAAAGACTCGGCCTGTGAGGCCGGCCGGCGCCGCACGGCCTTCAAGCAACAGGAGCCGTCCGGAGAAAGCAGCACAGCTGTAAGCTCTACTTCTTCTCCATGGACCCTGCAATACGCCCCTGCAGGGACCTGGCAGCCGCCTCCCAGCCTGCGCAAATACTCCCTCTCCGCCCGCAGCGCTGTCCTCGCCTCGACATCGTCCAGCAGTTCACGCAATTCGGAAGCAAGGGTGCCGCCCGAACGGGCGGTCACTGCAAGCGCACCTTGGCCCGCCTGCGGCACGAACAGCTTTGGATCCAAGATCTGTCCGATTCTGTTCCCAAGTCCGAGCCGCTCCAGACCGGCCCGGGCGAGCACGCAGGCCTGAAGGCCTCGTTCACCGGCGGCGCGCAGGCGCGTGCGCACGTTTCCGCGCAACCCTTCAACGGTAAGGTCGCTGCGCAAGTGGCGCAACAGGGCCGCACGCCTCAGGCTTGAAGTGCCTACCCGCGCCCCCTCGGGAAGGGAATCGAGCGATTGCTCCCGCCCGAAAAAAACAAGCGCATCTTCTGGGAAAGCGCGCTCG
>CAZGYL010000175.1:0-9273 GCA_964529985.1 uncultured Planctomycetia bacterium
TCGGCGCTCTTAAACGGTACTGAACCAAAGTCTTTTTATCCGTTCGTTTCGAGTGATTCTTCCGTTCTCTACGATCTTCCCTCTTCCGCCCTTCGCCTTGAATTCGTAGGTGATCTTGACGGAGACGGAAGCGACGAATTCGTCGTGGTAGTACCCGGCGTGGTTTACTCCGTGGAGATTCGCGTCTTTTTCGGTAGTGAGGCGCAGTCCGGTCGGATCGACGCCGGCCGGGAAGGCGCGGCCCCCTTGACGATAGGAATTCTTCAGACGCCGTGGCTCGGTGGATACGCGAATCTGGTGGCAGGAGCGGACTTGAACGGCGACGGTCTTTCAGACCTCTTGCTGGGAATAGGAAACACGGAAGAGACCACTTCTTACCTGAACGTGATATTCGGGGCCCCGGACCTGCGCCGGCGGGGGGTGATTGAGCTGCCCGTCGAGGCGGACCTCAGGATCCGAGCGCCCGAGGATCAGCCCGCGCTGTTTGCAAAAGTGATAACACTTGGGGAGACTCCTTTGTGGTGGGCGCAGGCAGGGCCGCTGGGGGACTTCAACGGGGACGGGACGGCCGACGTTTACTTTGTTTCGGAGGTCGGCCCCGGAACCACGGGCGGGGTAATCTACGGGAAAACGCAGTGGCCGGAAGAAACCTCTCTGGACGATCTGATTGCAGCCGGGGACGCTTTCCTGATTAAAAGAGATCCGGGGTCTTTGACCTTCTATTGGCCTTCATTCCTACAGCGGCCCGGCGATATCAACGGGGACGGCCTCGCTGACCTTGTTGTTTTGCATGTCCCTGTGGACTTCATGCTGCGCCCGGCTTACGGCTCCTCCGCCGGTGCGACAATCGTCTTCGGCGGAACCAAGCTGGGCGGGCAAGTCTTGCCGGTCGACGATCTGGTAAATAATTTTTTTCAGATCCATGACCTTGCTGTAACAGATATAGTCCCCGATATGGACGGCGACGGGTGCGACGAACTTCTGGTCATTGACGGGCGACCTCCCGGCATGGGCAGCGAGGCCAGGGTATTCGTTGTTTACGGCGATCGGCGGCTGGAGGATAAGGAAGGTATAGATCTTCAAGACGTAGTTGCGGGTTTGGGAAGCACTGCGACGGAGCTCTTGTTCCCTACAGACGAGGGAAAGCGATTCGACTCGGTGGGACCGCGGAATGCGGTCGCTTGCAGCGACATAGACGGCGATGGAGTTCCGGACTTTGCGATAAGCAACCCTTCGCGGTTTGCGGACTACTCCTTCGGGTCGTTACCCCATGTGGGCCAGGTCGCAGTCGTACGCGGCCTGCGGGGGCGCCCTGTGGCTATCGGTGGTCCGGCGGCGCTTGAAGCCGGGGAAGCTATGCTGCTTGAGGGGGCCATCTCTGAGGAGAAGATCGGCTATCCTTACGGCATTCGTTTCGTTAAACAGGGAGGAAAGGAAATTTTGGCTGTGCTGGTCGACCCCTCTCAAAGGCAATGGCCGCGCGGATGGGGCCGGACGGGTCTTTACAGCCATCTGGCGTTGCTGCCTTGGCTCCCGGAGGGATCCGGTCACGAACTTGCGGTGGAGAGCTTCCGCGAGGGACCCGGCTACCGGTGGGGGCGCATAATAGGCCGCGGATTGCTTTCAGTAAAAACCGTCCTGTTCGGTGACGTTGAGGCCGAGGAGATCTTACCCATAAACGATACTTTGTTAGGAGTTAAGATACCTCAAGGAACCGGCCTCGGTACTGTGAGTATCGAGGTTGTGCAAGAGAGCGGCGCCCGCGATTTACTTGAGGACGCATACACATATCCGGAAATGGAAGAAACGCCCGTGCTCCAGGTGGAGAAGCTCCTTGGAGCCGGCGCCGTGCGGTTGACCGTGCCCGATGATACGTATCTATTACGAGGCGGGATGATTGCGGGGGATATGGACGGGGATGGTTTCGGAGATTTGATAGTCAGCTTCGTAAATAAAGCCACCGGCGATGAAACCATTCACTGCATTCGCGCCGACTTGCTGCGGGGGGAGACATCGATCGACGTTTCGGCCCGGGAGCGAACCAAAGCAGTGATCCATGGACCCTACCCGCTGGGTGCACCGGTTGCCGCCGACGATTTTGATCTTGATGGATTTGCCGATGTAGTCTTCGCCCGCAAAGATCGGCGCGGGGGAATCTTCGTACCGTCCTATTCGATTCTTTTTGGAGGGAAATACCTGGCAGGTGACACAGTAGACGTTTCGGTCGAACTCGGTGAAAACCTCCTTGACCTGACGGTAGGGCAAGGTATTTCCGGGGAATTTCTGGGAGGCGTCGCCGCAGCCTCTGTGGGCGATATCGACGGCGACGTGTACCCTGAGCTTTTGCTTTCTTGGGAGGAGAACACGCCCGGAAACCCGTGTCTGATCCTCTACGGAGGGCCCGCCTTGCGACAGGCCGGGGCCCTGGACCTCGATGGAGTGCTTGCAGGAGGCTTCGGAACGCTTATCTATGGTGACGGCGGTCAAAACCAGGTTTATTCCGTACACCCTGTCGGCGACCTGGATCACAATGGGCAAATTGAGATTGTGATTACAGGTGGGTTGGGGGTCGGAAGGGATGCTGTCAGCCGGATAGCACTCCTTGAGTTACCCGGGGAGCGTCTCGAGGGCTCTTACACTTACACCGAACTTCTCGAGGCGGCCGATGTGCGATATGAGGTCCAGGGGCCCGCTTACAGCCATGGTAAGAATTCCATTCAAACCGGTGATCTGGACGGTGATGGGTTGCGTGACGTTGTCCTTCAAACCCGCCACTTTTCACTCGGCGGACCGGCGGAACCTCCGCTGCCGTTGGTCCCTCGAACGACTATCCTCCCCAACTGGCTTCTGACTGAGAAACTTTCCTGGGCGCCAATGGATGCGGTACCCGCAGTGCCTGGAGCGTCTGAGATTCTCTATGAAGCGCGGGAGGGATACTTTTTGGGGGCTGATCCGTACTGCAGGCCGGTGATCGTGGGCGATCTGAACGGAGACGGCCGAGACGACCTCGTTGTGAAAGCGAGTGAGTATTACGGCGGCGCGGCGTATGCCGCGATAGTTTACGGAAGCAAGATGTGGGGAGAAGGAACCATACGTACGCTTAGACACCTTTCCGCGCCTTGCGTCATGCTCTATTCACAGAGTGGACAGTACCAAGGTTCAATCACAGGGGGAGCTTGTGATGCGGATCTCGATGGCCTCGCTGATCTCGTACTTTTCTTTGAAGACCTCTCCGCACGGCTCGAAGGCTACCTCCTTTGGGGCTCCGCCTCGCCTCTATGGCAGGGCGCTTGGGAGAGGTTCAAGCGGGGAGATGTGAACGCAGACGGACAGATTGACCTGGCGGATCCAATATCAGCGCTGGGTTACATGTTCGGGGGTACTGATATACCTTGCCCGGACGCAGCTGATGCAAACGACGACGGGAGGTTGAATATCGCTGACGCTGTGAGAATTTTGACGTACCTCTTTGGAGACGGCCTGCCCCTTCCTTTCCCGTTCAAATCGTGCGGCGAAGACCCGACCGAGGATGAACTGGGTCCATGTGAGTTTCCGCCATGTCAGCTTTGATGGGGCCTCGGGCGGAGCGCAGAATGAATCGGGCTATGGAAGGTTTCCTGCAACTCCCTTCCCGTTTCCGGGCCTGCGTACCGGATCGGTGAGCCGGAAGCCATTTTGATCGGACCGTCCGGAGAGCAACTCTTCTTGCCGAAGTACGGTATGGAAAGGAAGTTTGTTGAAGGCGTATAGTAGCTGTCGTGACAAACGTTGCGGGCCGTTGTAATCTCCCCCGGAGACGGAGCTGCTTCTGTAAGGTCAGTGCCATGAGGAAGTTCCTTTTTCTCTTCGTGTTTTCGCTCCTTGCCTTTCCGAGTTGCAAAGCCGCTGCGGTTCCGAGGCCCGATCCGCCCCGCGAAAAGTCATATGAAGTAAGGTGCCTGAAAGAGCACGGAATCAAAATCGACGGCATTCTTTCCCCGAAGGAGTGGCCCGAGAAAAGTTGGCTTTCGGATTTCGCTTATCCTTGGAGAAAGGAGGAGCCTCCAAGAACCCGATTCTGTTGCGTTACGGACGGGAAGTTCATCTTTTTCGCTTTCGAGTGCAGGGATCCGGACCTGGTGCTCCATGGAAAAACACCGCCCCGGGAGGAAAAGGTCGCAGAAGGCGACCGGGTGGAAATCTTCTTTTCAAGAGACACCTCACTTAAAGAATACTGGTGTGTGGAAATCGGTCCCGCGGGACGAGTTCTCGATTACAAGGCGTCCTTTTACCGAAAGTTCGACGATTCCTGGGATCTCCCCGGCCTTGAGGTTGAAGGCAGGACTTGCAGGAAGGGATACGTGGTTGAGGGTAAATTCCCGGTCTCAGCGTTGGAGAATCTTACGGGCGTAAGCCTCCTGGAGGGCCGGGCGGTTTTGGCGGGCGTTTTCCGCGCCGAATTCTCCCATTCCGAATCCTCCCTGGTGGAAGAGAAGTGGATAAGCTGGATAAGGCCGGCTTGCGGGAAACCCGATTTTCACATTCCCTCCGCCTTTGGGGTTTTCAGAATCCAAAAAGCCCGGAAGAGAGGAGAAAGCAAGAAGGATCAAAAATATTCCGCCCCGCCTCCGACTTCCATTTCTCCATAAAGCAGCCACAGTATCCTTCTTCGCGATTTCATCCTAAGCGCCGGCGTCCGGGGATTGCGGGGAACGAAGTGATACTCAGCTCGGTGTACCTGCGAATTCGTCCCTTGCTCATGACCACGGCTTCGACCATCGTGGGCTTGACGCCTTTTGAGCTTGCGGTGAGATTTCGGGCCAAGAGCCGAGTCGGTGTCGTCGCAGCTTTCGGTTTTTTCGTTGATTTCCTTTTCGGCCGCACAAGCTGAAGCAATAGTTCACGTTCAAGAAGCTCAAGGTAACAGGTACCAACAGTACAGAGCAGCTTGAGTACGAGGCCGAACGATTCGGGAAGAAGCGCATTGTGCGGGAGAAGGGCTTGTGCCCCTATGGTTCATACGCCTTGGTGTGCCTTCTTTTCGGCTGCAGCCGGTAAGACAAGCGTAAAGCTGCTTCCTGCTCCCAGCCTGCTTTCCACCTCCACCGAGCCTCCGTGCACCTCGGCTATATGCTTCACGATTGCAAGGCCGAGGCCGGTTCCACCGAGCTTGCCGCTCTTTGTGGGATCCACGCGGTAAAACCTCTCGAATATCCGCTCGAGGTGCCGCTTTTCGATTCCACAGCCCTGGTCAGCCACGGTTATCTTAACCGATTCCCCTTCCCTTCGTACCGACACTCGAACGGTCGTCCCGGGGTCGCTGTATTTGATCGCATTGTCCAAAAGGTTCATGATTGCGTGCCGTAGAAGCGTTGCGTTGACAGGAGCGACGATTTCCTTGTCACAGTCAAGCAGGAGCCGAATGTTTTTGTCCCGTGCTTGGGTCGCCGTAGCTTCAAGGACTTCCTGCGTCAGTTCAGCAATAGAGGTGAGGGTGCGCTGCATGCGGATCTCCTCACCTGCGGATTCAAGCCTTGCGAGCATAAGAAGGTCTTCAAGAACGGCCTGCAGTGTGTTTACCTGGCGCGCGACTATATCCAGAAAGCGCCTTGCCTCTTCCGGGTTATCCACGGCTCCCTCACGCAACGTTTCCACAAATCCCTTGATAGCGGTAATAGGTGTCTTGAGCTCGTGGGACACATTGGCGACGAAGTCCCTGCGAACGGTTTCCAAATGCCGAATCCTTGTTACGTCGTTCAGGACCAGAAGCGCTCCTATTTTTCTATCCCGCCTGTCCTTAAGACCCCTACCCCGCACCTCAAGGATCCTTTCAGGATCTCCGTAAACCCTCACCTCGCCTTCAACAGGTTCATCTGAGGAAAGCGCTTCCTGAATGAGTTCCTGGAGCCGGGCACTGCGGATGACCTCCTGAATGAAACGTCCCCTTGTTGCTCCAGGATCCATATTGAGCAGCGCGGTTGCTTTGCAGTTTAGGGCCACCAGGCGTTCGTTCACATCGACGGCGAGGACCCCTTCGGCCATGCTGGCTAAAACCGCTTCAAGCTCACGTTGCCTGGTTTCAAGTTCATTGAGCCTCCGCCGGAAACGCTGTACCGACCGGTTAAAGCAAAGAGCAATGTCTTCGAGTTCAGCAACCTCAGGTACGGGGAGAAGAGCCTCGTGATTTTCATGTTGAAGTGATTCGGCTGCAAGCTGGAGCTCACGCAGCGGCCCTAACGTGCGGCGCAGAAAGAAAAGTAATATGAGCGCTGCTGCTGCGCTAATGCATAAGGAAGGAAGCAGGAGCTCATATGCCGCGAGGCGCACGACTTCGTTGACCTGTTCAAATTCCTTTGCAGCCCGAAGGGTCGCCTTTGTCTCTCCGGCTGCCTTGATGGGCACCGCCGCGTACAGGAAAGGCACCCGCAAGGTTCTACTCAGTCGCAAGGTGGAAATGCTCTTTCCGCTCAACGCTTCCTTTATTTCGGGGCGATCCTGGTGGCTGTCCATGCGTCCGGCGTCGTAGTGCGTTTCCGCCGCTACCGTTCCGTCGGGCAGAACCACCGTAAAACGCAAGCCTGTTGCGGAGGCGAGCCTGCGGCAGTAGCGCACAAGCGCTCCATGATCCGGACCTGCGAGCAAGCGTTCGATTTCAGGGGCAGCTGCAAGGGCCGTAGTGCGAAGCTCGGCTGCGATTCTGCGGCGCACTTCGCTTTGCAATAGCTTCAATGCCTGCCACAAGATCAGGGCGCCGCAGCCGATCGTCCCCAGCAGGGCAAGCAGAATAATCCTTTTTCTCAATGCGACTCTTTTCATGAAAGGATCCCTTCTTCCCTGAACCTGTACCCGACGCCTCTGACCGTCTCGATCATTGAACCGGCCTCACCCAGTTTGCGGCGCAGTGAAGCTATGAGCACGTCCACAGAGCGGCCCGTCGCCGGATAATCTTCTCCGTGCACCGCTGATAAGATCTGCTCGCGGGTGAAGACCCAGCCCGGCCTGCGCGCAAGGAAGTGCAATATCTTGAACTCTCCAACCGTGAGAGCTACGGGCTCTCCCTTAACCCGAACTTCGAACCGATGCGGATAAATGGCGAGATCTCCTCGGATGAGAGTGCTTGCCTGGGACGGCTCTTGCTTGCGACGCCTGAGAACCGCCTTCAGGCGGGCGACCAAAACACGCGGGCTGAACGGTTTCGTGATGTAATCGTCCGCACCGAGCTCAAGGCCTGCTACCACATCTGCTTCCTCACTCTTTGCGGTCAGCATTACGATGGGGATTTGCGCGGTGCGATCATCCCGCCTCAAGAGCTTGCAGAGCTCCAGGCCGCCGATGCCCGGCAGCATCAGATCCAAAAGGATAAGGTCCGGTACTTTCCTTCGAACCGATTCCAGTGCTTTTTCCCCGTCCCTTACACACTCAACGCTGTACCCTTCCCTGGACAGGTGGTAGCGCACCAGCTCCAGAATGTCCTCTTCGTCGTCAATGACAAGTACGTGCGGTTTGGGCATACGCGCAGGTTGCATTCAAAAACCTGACTGTACTCCATTGTTTCTCAATTCATGATGCTACCAGGGCCCGGGCCTGTGAAAAAGAAGCAAAAACGCGGCCTGTGGGCGCCTTGTAGACCCAAACTCACATTAAAAGCCGCTCATAAAAGTTTAACCTTTTTCTTACAGTCCGTTTGTATTCCTTTGACCTCTGTGTGGTACAAACATGGGTGAGTCAAGTTCAGGCGCAGCTCTCATAGCGCCCGTAACCGGTGGCCTTGAAAACTCCTGAGGCCCGAGGCGAAGAAAGGAGCTTGGACATGAGAAAGGGAAGGCGGTATGTGCTGAAGACGGCTTGCGGCTTTGCGGTCGTTTGCTTGATCCTTGCAGCGGTCAGTTCCTGCGGCAGGGGCAGCAAAGGACCTAAGGAGCTGGGAAAAACGGTAATTCAAAACGTCGGTTCCGATACCATGGTCAACCTTGCCCAGGAGTGGGCGGACGCCTACCGCCTTGTGGATCCGACCGTATCTGTCGAGGTCTCCGGAGGCGGATCCGGCGTGGGAATAGCAAGCCTTATAAACGGAACCGTCGACATCGCAAACGCAAGCAGACCTCTTAAAGATAAAGAGAAGGAGGAAGTCAGGGACAATACCGGGAAGGAAGCGGTGGAGCATATTGTTGCGTACGATGCTGTGACGATTTACGTGCATAAAGACAATCCCATTGAGGAGATTTCGATTGAGGACCTCAGGGAGATATTCGCTGAGGGTGGGACCATTACCAAGTGGTCTCAATTGGGGGTTAAGAACAGACAGGATACGATCGTTGTTGTAAGCCGCCAGAACAACTCCGGAACGTATTTCTTCTTCAGGGAGCATGTTCTGAATAAACGGGATTTCCGCATGGGGGCACTTAAACTCTCGGGATCAAAAGATGTTGTTGAGCTTGTCGGACGCACGCCCGGGGCGATAGGTTACAGCGGCCTGGGATACTTCGACCCTAAACTGGTCAAAGCTCTCAAGGTGGCACTCAAAAAAGGCGGACCGGCTTATCCTCCCTCGCTCCAGACCGTCAGGGAAGGGAAATATCCCCTTGCAAGGCCTCTTTACATGTACACCCTGGGAGAGCCCACAGGTGCCGTTAAGAAGTACCTGGATTGGATTCTCTCGCCCGAGGGGCAGAAGATCGTCCTGAAGGTGGGCTATGTGCCGGTGGCCGCTGTGGGCGGCGGCGCCTTCGGGCGGTAGCTCTTGAAGCAATCGCTCAGCCCGGAAGAGGACCGTTCGAATGGCGGCTCTTACAGAATCAGCTTCAGGAAGGCGGCTCAGCGGCAGCTTGCGCAGCGCTTTGGCCGGGCTCCGCGAACGGGTGATCGTGTCGCTGATCCGGCTTTGCGGAATAAGCGCCGTCATATTCATTTTCGGAATATTTTTCTTTATATATCGGGAAGGAGCTCCGTTCATCTTTCAACGCATGGAGCTGAAGGAGTTCTTCCTTTCTCCACAGTGGTACCCCACTTCCGAGACGAATCCCCGCTTCGGCATCCTTGCTTTGTTATGCGGTACCGCGGCCGTGACGATTATCGCCCAGCTTGTGGCCGTGCCTTTCGGCTTGGGAGCTGCGATTTTTATTGGCGAATTCTGTCGCGGGACCTTGAAGGAATTCCTCAAAATATCAATTGAATTCCTGGCTGCTATTCCTTCCGTGGTCTGGGGATTCATCGGGTTGATGGTCATGAATCCGCTTATCATCAAGCTCACGGGCGCTCCGGTGGGGCTGAATGCGCTCAACGGCGGAATCGTGG
>CAZGYL010000176.1:0-9233 GCA_964529985.1 uncultured Planctomycetia bacterium
GATCGATGCAGGGAAATCGATCCCTGACCTGCCGACCGAGGACCTTGCCGGAAATCCCAGGATATGCGGAAGTGCACCCGATCTCGGCGCGTATGAGCTTTGTGTTCCTGTGGAGCCTTTCTTTCGAAGAGGCGATGTGGACGGAGACGGCCAGTGGACGGTTGCAGATGCAATCTCCCTTCTTATGACACTGTTCCAAAGCAAGCCCGAACCTTCATGTCCCGATGCCGCTGACGCAAACGATGACGGGCGACTCGATATATCGGACGCTGTGAGTGTACTCGGTTTTCTCTTCAATCAAGAAAGTCTTCCCGAGCCGCTTTATGACTGCGGGCCCGATCCCACAGACGATACGCTTCCAAAGTGTGTTTACCCGCTCTGTACGCAAGAGACAGGAGGGGAATCGGAGCAATGAGGTCAGGCAAGATCTTAGCTGTCGCTATCTCCCTGGATATCCTGACATTGACGGCGCTTCCGGGTGCAACGCTTTACGTTGATTGTAAAGCAAGCGGCCCCGGAGACGGCTTGAGCTGGGAAACGGCTTTCAGAACCGTAAGCGCCGCACTCGAAGCAGGTGCCGCCGGTGATACCATTCAAATCGCAGAGGGGCTCTATACTGAAAACCTGACCCTGAACTACGATGTAACCTTGCTTGGCGGATTTCAAACCGGAGATACGCCGGTGCGGGACCCCGCGCAGACTCCAACCGTCATCAGCGGCGAGGGAGACGCAACCACCATAAACATCCAGAACGGCGTGAAAGTTGTACTGGATGGCTTGATAATAACCGGCGGTCGCGCACAATTCGGAGGAGGAATCTTCGTCGGTCAAGCCGGTGCACTTACTCTCAGGCATTCTCGACTCATCCTCAATGAAGCCGTAAACGGAGGAGGGATCTTCGGTGTGGAAAACGTCGTTCTCAACCTTTACGATTGCGTCCTCAGCTTGAATTGCGCGGAAAAAGGCGGCGTCGTAAGCCTCGTACGCGGCGAAAGTGCGAGCATTTCGCACTGCACCGTCGCTGGAAACGCTTCCCGCAGCGAGGGCGCCTTTTACTTTTCCAATACCAAAGAAGTCTCAATTTCCGATTCCATTGTTTACTGGAATGCAGGAGGCTCCTTTACTTTCTCACCCGGCACGTTGGTAAAGATCTCCTACTGCTGTTCACCGGAAGAACTCGCTTATTGGGGAGAAGGAAACATGTCCGCTCGGCCCAAGTTCGCCGGTTGGAGGCGCGATCAAGTTTTTATACGCGCTTCCGCGACCGAACCTGCGGACGGATCGGAGCAAGCTCCGTTTTCTTCGGTGGAACAGGCATTGAAAGCGTACTCATTATCACTTGCGGCGGATTCTCCGTGCCTTCATGCAGCTTCGGACGGCCTTTCCATGGGAGCTCTTCTCGATCCGGATCCAGACCCTGCTCCCGGCCGTGTGACGCTCCGAATTTCACCCGGCGTCTATCAAGTCCCTCCCGCCTTCCCCGGTTTCGGTGACTTGGATATCCTCGGCGACGGGGAACAAACCACGCTCAAAGGGGACATTTGCGGACTCCGAAAAGGAACGACTCTTTCGCGCTTGCGAATAGAGGCGGGCGAGGTTGCCGTGGCCACCGCCGAAACCCCGCTTCTACAGGAGTGCACGATAACAAAAAGCCCCGCTTCCGGGATCCACTCTTACAGTTCATCTCCGGTGTTGATATCTTGCAGGATTATAGGGAATTCCAGGCACGGTATCGAAGGCGGCTCTTCCTCGCCTATTCTGGAAAACTGCTTGATTGAAGCAAACGGACTGTACGGGGCTGATTTCGTCGGTCCATGCTCTCCGGTTTTGCGCGGCTGCGAGATCAAGAATAATGCCTATGTCGGAGTCGCCGCTGCATACGGAAGTTCTCTCGGAGTCTACGATTGTCTCATAAGCGGCAACCAAAAAGGTGCTGTTTCGGTGATGAAGGCCTATTTCGAACTTCAAGGGTGCCTGATTGTGAGAAACAGGTCGGCTGAGTATGGAGTGATTGAAGCACGCTCAGGCTGTGGGCTCATAAATCACTGCACCATATGCTGCAACGAAGGCGAAAGCCTGTTTTTGGACGGTGTCAGCGAGCATCCCGAGCTTTACACCGTGAAGAACTCCATAATCTATTATAACTCCGATGACAAGACGCCCAGCCTCCTTGAGTTCCTTGAAGTCGTACGCAATTCGTGCATAGCTCTACCTGAAGGCTTCGCTGCTCCGGATCGGGGGATAATCACTGAAGAGCCGCGTTTCTTCGGCTGGGGAGATCTCAAGACCATCCGTATAGATGCCTCTTCGGATCCGGGAGGTGATGGGTCCACCGCCGCACCGTTTAACAGCCTCCGGGAAGCGATTGATCGCTTCGACTTCGCACTTGCTTCCGACTCTCCATGTGTAGGGGCGGCGGACGACGGCACCTCGATCGGAGCCGTCCAGCGGGTGAAGGAAGGAGGAACTCTCACCCGCGCAGTCGTTTTCGCCCCCGGGAAGTACGAACTCAATGAATCACTCTGCATGCCCTGGATAAAGGAAATACGCGGAACAGACGCTGAATCCACCATACTCGAAGGATTTGTAAAAGGCTTGCATTCAGGCCTCACACTCTCAGACTTCACAATCTCAGGCGCGATCGTAATAGGTCGGGATCAAGCGCCCCTTATCCTTCGTTGCACTGTAACAAAGGGGAAAAAGGTGAGAGAGCAGGCAACCCAGCACTCCGTAGCGGGCTTGCTTTGCGAAGAAGGGGCGACGCCGATCCTGAAGTCCTGCCTGTTCACCGAAGTGGAAGGCACAGGGGTGATTTGTCAGGGAAAATGCGCGCCTCGCTTTGAAAGCTGCGTTTTCTCGAATAACGCCGGTGAGGGGCTTGTCGTTTACGGATCTTCCAAACCCTTCTTGAGAAAATGCCTTTTCACCTCGAACCAACTGGACGGAGCCTTTACCTACGGCCGCGCCTCATTTGTCGAGTGTACGTTTAAAGACAACGGGCAGCAGGAAGGCGGCGGAATAACTCAAAGCGGAGGCGACCTCTATCTCGAGAATTGTCTTTTTGCTTTCAATTTCAGCTATGCAATCAATTCAACTTCTTGGCGCGATTCCACATTCCTTGAACACTGTACGATTTCGGCGAACGGTCAAGGTGCAGGAGGCGCCATCCAAAAGAAAGGTGGATCTCTTACAATCCGCAACTCGATCGTGTGGGCGAACGGAACCCCCCCGCTTCAACTCGGAAGCGACGTGAAATTGAAAGTAGAGTTCAGCTGCATCCAGGGATCCGAAGTCTACGAAGGGCCCGGCAACACCAATCTTGATCCTCGCTTCGCCGGTTGGGCGCCTTTGCAGGAAATCTTCATTGATTCAAATGCGGAATCTCCGGGCGAAGGAACGGAAGCTGCGCCGTTCAGATCTTTTGCTGAAGCGCTCGATCATTTCAGTTTTGCTTTGACAAGCGAGTCGCCCTGCATCGGCTCTGCTGAAAACGGCGCTTCCATGGGAGCAGCTTTAGGCGTGGTTGATGTACAGGTCGGATACAAAGAACCGACAGCCGTTCTGGGTGAGGGCCGCTATGAAACAAAGGGTATGATTCTGGCACTCGGAATCGCCGGTATCCAAGGCAAAGGGCCTGAAAATACTGAGATCATCGGACGGCTCAAAATCGGCGATAAAGATAAAGTCATTCGAGATTGCGCCATCGTGAAAGGCGGAATCGAACTTTGGCGGGGTGCCGAGGCCGTCTTTGAGAATGTCCTGATAACCGGGTCTGAAACTACGGCCTTCAAGTGTTATTCCGGAAGCGTTCTGCATATATCCGACTCCGTCATCAGTGGGTGCCCCGGCGGGGTCGCAGTTATTGACAGCGCGCACTTGCAACTACAAAGATGTGAGATAAAAGAGAATTCGGTGGAGCGCTCTCCTCTCTTTGCGCTCGATTCGGGCCGTTTGATCCTTACAGAGTGCTCGCTTGAAAAAAACAGTAGGGGAAGGAGTGTGAACCTGATCGAAGTCTCAGGGTCCGGGCGGTTTGAGTCGACCGATTCCGCATTCGAAGAAAACGGTACTCCGGGGGCCGCAATCATATCGGCGACAGACGGCGGTGCTGTCATCATGCGGAAAGCGCTTGTCAGACTTCATGACGCGACGTTCTTCGCTGGTTTCGGGAGTGCCCCGTCTGAATTCGAAAAATGTACTTTCGAGGCGAACGTAAAGCGCGTCATCGCAGTAGGTGAAGAGGCCACCGTCCGCCTCCTCGATTCGGTCTTCAAAAGCAATTTCTGCTCATGCTTCGGGGGGGTCGTTTCCGTATCCGGCGGAGGCGCGGTATGGGTATCGGATTGCGTCTTCATAGGCAACTCCAGCGATTCTTACGGCGGAGTGGTCTATCTGAATGAAGGCCTTTTTTCCGCCGAAAGGTGCCGCTTTGTAGGAAACGAGGGCGAGACAGGGGGGGTGCTAATGGTGGATAGAGGGGGCGCCAGCTTCACAAATTGTCTTGTTGGAGGAAATCGGAGCCTTCAGACGGGCGGTGTCGCGTATGTCCCTGACTTCGCGTCGTTCATAGCCACCAACTGCACTTTCTTCGGTAACCGGTCAGGTAAAGGATCTATAATAAGCGTGGGCCAGTTTTCCGCAGTAGCGGCTTTGACCAACTGCATCTTCTGGAAAAACACTCCGAGGACCGTGCCCGGCTCGAAAACGTCGTGTTTGACGACCAGCGACCCTCTTTTCAAGGAAGAAGGGGTTTTCGACTTCAACAGGAGAAAGACCCTGACCGTGAAAGGCACCGAATACGAGCTCCCCGATTTTGTCGTCCGACAGGGCGATTATGCAATCCTTCCCGATTCCCCGGCTGTTGATGCGGGGATCTCTGAAGGCGCGCCTCCTCTTGACATTGCAGGTTCACCAAGACAATGCGGCGCAGCCGTTGATATCGGAGCGTACGAATTTTGTGAACTTTTCCAAAGGGGTGATGTCAATGCAGACGGCAAGTACAACGTCTCGGATCCTATATCACTTGTGAACTACTTGTTCGGCCTCGGCCCCGTGCCTTTGTGTCCGGATGCAGCAGATGCCAATGATGACGGAAAAATTGAGATCTCCGATGCCGTAAGCATGCTTTCAAATCTTTTTGGAGGCGGCGATTCTCTCCCTGAGCCTTTTGAATCCTGCGGGAGTGATCCCACAAAAGACCACCTGCCGAGTTGTGAGTACCCACCTTGTAGGAGCCGCTAAGAGGAGATTTTTCAATTATTCTCCAGGGTCCATTCCGTGCCGGCCGCCTCAGAAGCGGATGGGCCGAGAGCCCCGCAGATTTGAAAAGTAAATGATGCATGTACGCCGGAGGAGGTCTTTATATTTGAAAAGCTCCGGCTTACGCTGGTTACGGCGGCGCGCCGGACGGGGGCTTCGACTCTGCGGGGCGGGGGGTCAGGGGTGAGTGAAGGAGAGCTGAGAAAAAGATCAGGAGAGCAGCTGAGGAAAACATGCGGGAGACCCTCTTAGTTTCAGCGATCGCTCTTCTTATTGCAGCCACATTGCGCGCAGGCGACAGAATCGCAGGCCTTCCGTTTGCAACGCGCTCTGAGGTATTGGCCTGCCGGGGAGCCGCCGCCACCAGCCACCCTTTGGCCACTCAAGCTGCGATCGATATCTTGAAAAAAGGCGGAACCGCCGTTGATGCGGCCATAGCAGCGAACGCGGTCCAAGCGGTCGTTGAACCCATGAGCTGCGGCCTCGGCGGTGACCTTTTCGCCTTGGTCTGGAGCGCACGGGAGCAAAAGCTCTTCGGGCTGAACGCAAGCGGCCGCTCGCCGGCCTCCCTTACACTCCAGGAATTCAAGCGCCGGGGCCTGAAGCGGATCCCGCTGCGAGGTCCGCTTTCGGTGTCGGTGCCCGGTTGCGTGCGCGGCTGGTTCGACCTTCACAAGAAGTTCGGAAGGCTCCCGATGAAGAAGATTCTCGCTCCGGCTGTCTATTACGCGAGAGAAGGAGCTCCGGTGCCTCAGATCATAGCGGCCTATTGGTCTTCGGCCACGTCGCTGCGCAAGTATCCGAACTTCGAGCAGACGTTCCTTCCGGGCGGGAGGCCTCCCCGCGAAGGCGAGGTTTTTAAGAATCCCGACTTGGCGCAGACCCTTGAGATAATCGCTCGTGAAGGACCGGATGCCTTTTACCGCGGGAAGCTTGCGAGAAAAATCGACGCCTTTTGCCGCAAAGCAGGAGCATACCTGCGGTACGAGGATCTGGCCTCCCACCGCTCCACGTGGGTTGAACCTGTTTCGGTCAACTACCGCACCTACGACGTTTGGGAACTACCGCCCAACGGCCAGGGAATAGCCGTTCTGCAAATGCTTGCCATCCTCGAAGGATTCGACCTTAAAGGCCTCGGGCACAATACCGCTCCTTACTTACACCTGCTGATAGAAGCGAAGAAGCTTGCTTTTGAAGATCGGGCCAAGTACTACGCTGATCCTGAATTCGCGCGTATCCCGATCAAACGCCTCATCTCAAAGTCCTATGCCGCAAAAAGGCGGAGCCTGATCGACCCCGAGCGCGCTTCGAAGCACATTCCTGCTGGCGATCCTTTCGAGCCCGGGGGAGAGACGATTTACCTTACAACCGCCGACAGAGAGCGGAACATGGTCTCCCTTATTCAGAGTACCTACTACGGATTCGGATCCGGGCTTGTGCCCGACGGCTTAGGATTCACCCTTCAGAACCGCGGAGCTCTTTTCTCGCTCCAGAAAGGGCATTTCAATTGCTATGCCCCGCGCAAGCGTCCTTTCCACACGATCATTCCGGCGTTTGTAACAAGAGGAGGGCGGCCGTTTATGAGTTTCGGTGTGATGGGGGGAGACATGCAGCCGCAGGGTCAACTTCAGGTGCTCCTGAATATCATTGAGTTCGGGATGAACCTGCAGGAAGCAGGCGATGCTCCACGCTTCCGGCACGACGGATCTTCAACCCCCCGGGGAGATCCCATGGATTCGGCCGGAGGGGTGGTTCTGCTTGAATCTGGGATTCCGGACTCTGTGTCGGCTGAGCTCAGGCGCCGCGGGCACCGAGTCAAGAGAGCCAGAGGCGGTTTTGGAGGCTATCAGGCTATTATGTTCGACGCTGCGCAGGGTGTTTACCACGCTGCAAGCGAGTCGCGCAAGGACGGCTGTGCAATGGGCTACTGAGGCAGTGTTTCTATAAACGGAGGCGACGGGACCGCAGCCCAGTCGCCCGTGTGCGCGGAATATCCCTCTGGGATAGCCTGCGATTGCGCAGCTGTTAAAGATCGACTTTCTCGAAGATCGCAAAAATCACAGCCGCAAAAACAGCGAAACCGGCTATTATGATCCAAGGGCTTACATGCAGAAGTTCAGGAAGTGTGACCTTACCCAAGCTTCCCCACGTGAGCACCGTCTTCTTGAAGAAGCCGTGGACTTCAGCGTAAGCTGCGGCTCCCGCAACCATACCCAATACAACGGCAAGGGCATGCACCCGGCCTTCACCGACAGCTCCTACCGATGTCCCAGGGCAGTAACCTGCAACGGCCCAGCCGATTCCAAAAAGAAGGCCCCCGGCGATCTGCCCTCCCAAGTGGACCGCTTTCGGACCAAGGGACAGAACCCCGAAGTGCTTAAGCAGGTACACCCCCGCCATGCCGACAACAACGGCTGAAAACATGAACTTGATTATCGTCATATCGCGGAGCCGCAGAAACCCCACCTGTTTCTCGAACCGGAGAACCCGAGCCTTCTGCAGAAAAAAACCGAAAAGAAGGCCTGTGGCGGCACCCAAAAGAAGCTCCGTCATTTTACAGGCTCCTTCTGTAAAGAACCTGCGCCGTGATTATGCCGCCTGCAAGGAAACAGGCCAAAGCGATCAGGCTGCTCAGGGCAAGCTGCATAACACCGCTCATACCGTGACCACTGGGACAACCGCCTGCAAGCCGCGCCCCGAACATGGCGACTGCTCCACCCAAGAAAGCTGCTGCCGCTCGAAGAACTACACTGTGCCCGAACCTCTCAACCCACATGGGCGGTGCGGCTTCAAGCTTGAAGCTGCGATCCTGCAGGCTTCCTGCAAGAGCCCCGAAGAAGATTCCGGCCACAAGAAGCATCTGCCAGTCGACTTTCACCTTCTTGCTCTGGAAATATTCGTTTGTTTCTACATGCTTCGGGGCGATCTGCTTCTCTATCAACCCTGTGGCTCTCACAAACGTGGTGGAAGCCCCGAGAAACTTGGGTTTGCCCAGGACTTTGGTGGTTACAAAAACCGACAGCACGGCCAACAGCCCCGTCAAAACCCCCGCCAGGTAAGGGCTCCAGGGCCTTCCGTTGGATTCCACGTCCATAGCTCACCTCCTTGAGCCTGAGTTGCAGAAAACTCCCTCAAACCACGCAAGATCCAACCCACGGAAAGAGCGTTATCCTCCTCCCGCCGCCTTCCGAATGATAAGCCTAAGTGGTTTTCCGGGCTTAAGTCGCACGGGCAACCCTTGACTCAACGCCCCGCCGGAAACGTGCTCCACCGCTCCCGAGTCAACGTTTTCCACCACATAAATGTGCTTTTCGTCCGGCTCCACAGTGAACCATTCGGGTATAGAGTTCAATCGCGGCCAATCCTTGCGGAATTTCATGTATATGCGGTGTCTGGGAATATCGAACTGCAACCGGCCTTCGTAAGGTTTGTCGCACTGCATGAAAACGCCGATCCCTCCGGCACATGGAACAGCGCCCAGTCGAAGGCCCTGCCTCCAAGGACGGGCGATCGTGTTTCGCGTGTGAAGCATGGTGTGAATCAGGACTGTGCGGACCGTGTTCGCCTCCAGTTTGTGCGTACCCCAGAGCCGTTCGGGTTTGACATGATCCACAAGCACGGTTGCGATTTCGCGGTCAGCCCATATGAATCCCTCGGGTACCGGAACCCAACGCAGCAAATACAAGCCCCCTTCCACCGAATCGGCGATGTTGTCGCGCGAGTTGTGGTCCCAATTGAAATGCTTGTAGCGGGGCTTAAGCAAATTCGACAGGGCTTTTTGGATTGCACCGTAGTAACGCCGCGTGCCCAGAGCAAGATCGTAGTCAAGAAACGCTACAAAGTCATAACCCCAACCGTCCCGCAACGCCACGTTGTCGTGAGGTCCGGCGGTCTTCTGCAGTGTACCGACGATGATCCCGTCGGAATTCGTACCGCGCCGCAGGATTTCCTCGAACATGAACTGCAGGTGAGGC
>CAZGYL010000177.1:0-9219 GCA_964529985.1 uncultured Planctomycetia bacterium
AAGGGGGCGAACCATAATCGACCACACACCCATGGGGCGGTTCGGGGACCCGGCGGATCTGATCGGAGCCGCGCTTTTCCTGTGCTCCGATCTGGCGGCGTTCATAACGGGCGTCGTCCTGCCGGTGGACGGCGGGTTCTCGGCCTTCAGCGGGGTGTGAGAAACTGGCCCGTACACCGGCTCGTGATAAGATCGGAGGTTTAAGAAAGAGAATCGGTTTACGGGTGGTCCAAGAGGCTCGATCGGAGTTCCGAAATGAGCGAATCACGCAGAAAAAGCCCGGATTTCATTCGCCAGATCATCGCCGAGGATGTGCGCCGGGGGAAAAACGGAGGGCGCGTCCACACGCGTTTTCCCCCGGAGCCGAACGGCTACCTCCATATAGGCCACGCCAAGGCCATATGCTTGAACTTCGAAGTCGCAAAGGAGTTCAACGGTCTCTGCAACCTGCGTTTCGACGATACCAACCCCACGAAGGAAGACGTACGCTACATTGAAGCGATCAAAGAGGATGTCAAGTGGTTGGGCTACGACTGGGACGGACGCGAGTACTATGCTTCCGATTACTTCGATCAGCTCTACCAGTATGCGGTGGAGCTCATTAAGGCGGGCAAGGCTTACGTGGACAGCCTCAGTCAGGAGGAGATCAGGCGACTCCGCGGAACTTTGACCGAGCCGGGCAAAGAGAGCCCCTACAGGAACCGCTCGGTTGAGGAAAATCTCGATCTTTTCGAGCGAATGCGGGCGGGTGAATTCGAGGACGGGCAGTGCGTACTGCGGGCCAAGATCGACATGGCTTCACCGAACATCCTTATGCGCGATCCAACGCTTTACCGCATACGCAAGGTGCCCCACCACAGGACAGGCACCAAGTGGTGCATTTATCCAATGTACGACTTCGCACATTGCCTCTCCGACGCCATCGAAGGCATCACCCATTCATTATGCACATTGGAGTTCGAGAACAACCGCGCGCTTTATGATTGGATCCTCGATCAGCTTCCCGTACCCTCCCGGCCCAGGCAGATAGAGTTCGCACGCCTGAACCTCAGTCACACGGTGCTGAGCAAGCGCAAGCTCCTGCGCCTGGTCGAGGAAGGCCACGTAGACGGGTGGGATGATCCTCGAATGCCGACCATTGCGGGGATGCGCCGCCGCGGGTACACGCCCGAGGCGATCCGCGATTTCTGCGACAAGATCGGTGTTGCGAAAAACGAAAGCATTGTCGACATGGCGCTGCTTGAACACTGCGTCAGGCAGGATCTCAACAAGCGCGTGCCGCGCGTCATGGTGGTACTCAACCCGCTGCGGCTCGTCATTGAGAATTATCCCGAGGGTAAAGAAGAGTACCTCGAAGCGATCAACAATCCCGAGGATCCTTCAGCCGGCACCCGGCCGGTGCCTTTTTCTCGCGTTCTGTATATCGAGCGGGATGACTTCATGGAAGAGCCTCCGAAAAAATTCTATCGCCTTGCTCCCGGGCGGGAAGTACGCCTGAGGTACGCTTACTTCGTTCGTTGCACCGGCGTGGTGAAAGACCCTTCCACAGGCGAGGTGACCGAAGTACGCTGCACATATGATCCGGCCACGCGTGGAGGTGATGCACCGGACGGAAGGAAGGTCAAAGCGACTTTGCATTGGGTCTCTGCAGCTTATGCCGTGGAAGTCGAGGTCCGCCTCTACGGGGAGCTTTTTACAAAGCGCAACCCGAACGAAGTCGAAGAAGGCAAGGATTTCACGGATTACCTGAATCCGAACTCCCTGAAGGTGCTCCGCGGGTGCAAGGCGGAGCCGTCTCTCGCTGAAGCAAAGCCCGGGGATAGATTCCAGTTCGAAAGAGTCGGCTATTTCTGCGTGGATTCAAAAGATTCCCGGCCGGGAAAACCGGTTTTCAACCGCACGGTCACCCTGCGTGACACCTGGGCGAAGATCAAACAACGCGAAGCGGCGCAGGCTTAGTCTTTGTGGCGTTCCACCTTAAGCCGCCCCTCCCTGCAGCGGGGACAGCGCCGAGCGAAAAGGCGGAGCGTCGTCTCGGGGTTTTCGGCCAGGCGTTCTGCAAGGTGAAGGTGAAGACAAAGAAGGCCTGCAGCTGAATTCCTCCCTTCAGGAACCTCAAGTGCGCTGCGCCAGGAGCTGTCAACCCGCTTCAGTGCTTCCCAGAGTGCCTCGTCAGAGCGCGAAGACGCTTCCTTGGAAGCCGCCGCCGAACTCCCCGCAGCTTGGCGGCATAAATTTTCGGCTGCAAGAACTTCCCGCTTCAGAGCACGCAGCCTGTTGAGCGCTTCCGGGGATACAGGAAGCTGCGGCGGAAGTCCCAAACGGTAGAGGACCATTTGGTCCGAATCCGCTAGAGGTGCAAGCTCCTTGAGTCTTTCCTCAATCCATGCAATACGATCGGCCACTGTCTCGCGGCACGTGCCGCTCAAAAAGGCAAGCAGGTCTGATTTATCGGCAGGTTCGGCCGGATCCCGGGCCGCCAGCTCTTCTCTCTCGGAGGCTAGTCGATCCATTACTTCCTTGGGATCCTCTCTGTAGTCGACAAAAACACCGATTTGCTCGCAGTCGCAAAGGATTCCCCCGCACGTCGAACAAAGTCGGGGAATCGTCCCGGGATCCCGCAGCGGCATGTATTGCCTTGCAAGATACGGTACCGCGCAAGGCTGAGGCAGTTGGAGCGTTTCCCTCTCCAGCGCTCCGCACGCCCAGCAGACCCACTCCCGCCAAAAACCCGCCACTCCGGCCTGTTCAGCCTCCCTGCTCAGCGGGAACGGGCGGCCGTAAGGAAGCTGCCTCCCGTCTCTGTCAACAAAGAACTCCGTCCCGTCGCTTAGAGTCACATCGAAGCGACAGGAAGGCTCACTGCACGTCAACGTCACGTAGTATGACATTTGAAGCCTCCTGCGTTTTCCCTCTCCTTATTGTCGGATCCACGCTCTCCGATCCCCAATCCGCCGTTGCAGCGAAAGGCCGCTGCGGCGTAGGATGCGTGGGAGGCGGCCGTCGGCCTCGGAGCGTTCGAGCGGTAAGACGATTTCAGCCTGTGAGGTGATTTATGAAGCGCTTGAGAAACAAACGCGGTATGTCCCGACGCGGCTTCTTTGTAGGCGCCGCAAGCGCAGCATGCGGTCTGGTTGCTTTGCCGCGACCGGTACGGGCCGCTGCGCTCGGCCTCGGCGGACGGGCTGCACCCAGTGAGACGATCACTGTCGGGGCCATCGGCGTAGGCCCCAGAGGCAATGCCGTTCTGGGCGGTTTTCTCAGGGAAGCGGACTGTCGGGTACTTGCTGTATGCGATGTGAAAAAGTGGGCCAGAGAGAAAACCTGCCGGCGGGTCAATCAACATTACCGGGCTGCGGTCTGCAGAGAATACAACGACTTCAGGGATCTCCTCGACCGCAAGGATATCGATGCAGTCTTAAGCGCCACTTGCGATCACTGGCATGTGCTCACGGCCCTTGCTGCGGTGCGTGCCGGTAAGGACGTTTATCTGGAAAAGCCGATGGGCCTCAGCCTCCAGGAATGCTGGACGCTTCAGGAAGCATGCCACAGGTACGGGCGGGTTTTCCAATTCGGCACCCAGCAGCGTTCCGACGCCAAGTTCCGACTGGCATGCGAACTTGTGCGCAACAAGAAAATAGGAAAGCTTCATACGATAAACGTCTGGTCGCCCGGAAGCGCTTCCGGAGGCTCGTTCGAACGCGTTCCGGTTCCCGAAGGTCTTGATTACGACATGTGGCTGGGACCGGCGCCGTACACCCCTTATACAAAAGGACGCTGTTCGAACCGGCTTTGGTGGTTTATCTCGGATTATGCCTTGGGTTTTATCGCAGGGTGGGGGATTCACCCGGTGGATATAGCGGTTTGGGGCGCCGCGGATCTGATCGACTGTCCGGTTGAGATCGAAGGCACAGGGGTCTTTCCCCGGGAAGGAGTCGCCGACACAGCCATGAACTGGCGCATAACGCTTAAGTACGAAAGCGGAATACGCTTGAATTTTGCAGGCAGCCCGAGACCGCAGGAGTGGACACAGCGTTACCAACGTACGACAAGCCACGGAACCGCGTTTGAGGGGGCGGAGGGCTGGGTCCATGTGAACCGCGGGGTGGTCAACAGCAGTCCTCCTTCACTTGTCAAAACGACCTTCGGGCCCGGCGACGTGAGGCTTTACCGGAGCCCCGGACACGTGCGGAATTTCCTTGACTGCATCAAGTCGCGCAAGCGGGCGGTCGCCCATATAGACGACGCCGTAAGATCCGAGACGATCTGCCATATAAGCAACATAGCGATCCTGTTGGGCCGCAAGCTCAGGTGGGATCCGGCGGCCAGGCGGTTCACAAACGACAGCGAGGCCAACCACCTGCTGACCCGCGCCATGCGCGAGCCTTGGCATTTATAGTGCCTCGTCCAATGACTACCGTATTCATTGGACGAGGCACTTATGGGCCCCTATCGCGTGCGGCCGCGAATTGCATCAACGGAAAAGTGATTTTCTCGATGAGGCACTACCGTCCGGTTTTGGCGTTTGGCCAAAACCGGACTCGGGGCGCCCAAAAGAGGCCCGTACGGCTTGTCGCAGCCAATTTTAGGAACCGCAAAGTGGTCTCTGGATCACGTACCAGCTCGGCGAGAAGGAATTTTTGTTGAACCGTCTCAGCACCTCCGGTCGATATGGAGGAGAAGGAGGAAAAGGCGCACAAGCGCCGCCCGTTCC
The DNA here is from genome assembly GCA_964529985.1 of uncultured Planctomycetia bacterium. Taxonomy (GTDB): domain Bacteria; phylum Planctomycetota; class UBA8108; order UBA8890; family UBA8898; genus CAZGYL01. The sequence continues at coordinate 4,715 of CAZGYL010000177.1, forward strand.
GGAAACGTATCGGGGGGTCAAGCCGTGTGTCCAGGATCGCGTCGATACTATCGCGTCAAAGGCCCGCAGGCTTCGGGTATAAAGGTGGAACTCCGGGAAGGCTCCACAGTGCTTCCCGTAACAGTTGAAGACGTCTCCATCGGCGGGCTCGGGGTTGTAGTTCAAGGGGAGGCGCCCTTCCGTGTGGGCTCAACCCTGCAGGTTCACATAACCGCGCCCCAGCTCAACGAGCCCCTTGTTGAATACGGAAGGGTTCGTCACGTTCAGCCCACAGAGGGTGGAACCAAGCTGGGTATCGAATTTATAGACTGGATGGGGCTTGTGGAGAGAATACCCTCGGGCCTTGCAAGCATTTTCAACAGGCGCCGGTCTCCGCGCACCGCTCCTGAAGGGGTGACCGAGGTCCGTATTTATTACGAAGCGGAAGGGGTGGCCAACGCTGTTGAAGGCCGGCTTGTGAACCTTTCCTGCCACGGCCTGGCCTTCCTTGTCAATCCCGTCGACGGGGCCCGATTGCTTAAAGCGGAGCTGGTTCTGGTAAGCTTCCGCCTGCCGGGAAGCGACCATGACCTCTGTTTCCGGGCGCAACTCAGGCATATCTCCGGAGACGCGAAGGCCTGGCGGCTCGGAGCCTTCTTCGACGACGAAGGCTTCCAATTCGAGGAACGCAAAAGCGAGCTTGCCCGCTTCATAGGCGAGCAGGTCTCAGTGGACTTCCCGACCGCCTGAGAACGTCCCGATCCTCCGCCCGGAGCGCCGGCGTGCCTTTAAGTACGGCCGGGAAGAGCTATAATCGGGGATTATCTTCTTGTGCTCCTTCTTACGAAGACTGCGTGAGGAAAAGACCATGGCCCAGAGCTACGATTTCGCTTCGATAGAGAAAAAATGGCAACAACGCTGGAAAGAAGCGGGGCTTTTCACCGCCCGCGAGGATGATCCGCGGCCCAAGTGCTATGTGCTTACAATGTATCCTTATCCCTCAGGCGTCCTGCACATGGGCCATGTGATCAACTACACGATCGGGGATGTGGTCGTCCGCTACAAGATGCTGCGCGGCTACAAAGTACTTTCTCCCATGGGCTGGGATTCATTCGGGCTTCCGGCCGAAAACGCGGCGATCCGCACGGGCGTACACCCCCATGAGTTCACCGAACGCAACATAGCACGAATGCGCGAGCAAATGGACCGTGCCGGCTGGGGTTACGACTGGTCCCGGGAACTCGCCACAAGCCACCCTGATTACTACAAGTGGACGCAGTGGTTCTTCCTGAAGTTCTACGAGCGAGGGCTTGCGGTTAAGAAAGTCGCACCGGTCAACTGGTGCGAGAGCTGCCGCACGGTTCTTGCAAACGAGCAGGCCCAGGGAGGAAAGTGCGAGCGCTGCGGCACTCCCGTAAAACAAAAGGATATGTCCCAGTGGTTTTTCACCATGAGCCGCTACGCGCAGCGCCTGCTTGACGGCCACAAAAAGCTCAGGGGCAAGTGGCCTGATTCCGTCCTCGCGATGCAGGAAGAGTGGATCGGCCGGAGCGAAGGAGCCATGGTCCACTTCAAAGTGGCCGAAACGGGCGAAGAATTGCCTGTTTTCACCACGCGGCCTGACACGCTCTGGGGAGTTACGTTCATGTCGCTCGCCCCCGAGCACCCGCTTGTTGAAAAGCTGGTGCGCGGCACCGAGCACGAAAAGCGCGTCATGCCCGCAGTGGAGGAGATGCGGGCGCAAGGAACTTCAGAAAAAGAGCTTGTTGAGAGAGAGAAAGTGGGCGTCTTCACCGGGTTCCATGTGATTAACCCGGTCAACGGCGAAAAGGTGCCCCTTTGGGTGGCCAATTTCGCGGTAATGACTTACGGAACCGGAGCGGTCATGTCTGTTCCCGCCCACGATCAGCGGGACTTTGAGTTCGCCAAGAAGTACGGGTTGCCGATCCGCGTGGTCATAGAACCTCCCGGCGGCCTTGATCCCGATACCATGGAACAAGCCTACGTGGACCCCGGCACCATGGTGAACTCGGGTCCCTTCACAGGCCGCAACAACGTCGAGGCGATGCAGGACATCATCCGGTACCTGGAAAAAGAAGGGATCGGCAAAGGCACGGTGAACTACAGGCTGCGTGATTGGCTGATAAGCCGCCAGCGGTACTGGGGCGCCCCGATACCCATAATTTATTGCCCCAAGTGCGGGACGGTGCCTGTGCCGGAAGATCAGCTGCCCGTGCTTCTGCCTGACGACGTCCGATTCGAACCCGGAGCCGGGAACCCGCTTGCAACAAGCGAGCGCTTTATAAGCACCACTTGCCCCCGCTGCGGCGGGAAGGCGAAGCGCGAAACCGACACCATGGACACCTTTGTAGACTCCTCGTGGTATTTCCTCAGGTACTGCGATCCTAAGAACGACGCTGCCCCCTTCTCCGGCGAGAGGATCAAACACTGGATGCCGGTCGACCAATACATAGGAGGAATCGAGCATGCCACAATGCATCTCATTTACGCTCGATTCTTCACAATGGTGCTGCACGACCTGGGGCTTATTGATTTCGAAGAGCCCTTTGAGCGCCTCTTCTGCCAAGGAATGGTCTGCAAAATGGCCTACTACTGCCCGACATGCAAGTGGGTGCCGGAATCCCAGGTGACGGGCGGGCGTAAGACAAGCGAAGGCATTGAAGGCGGAACGTGCAGCAAGTGCGGGTCTCCGGTGCGAAGCGAGATGACCAAGATATCCAAGACAAAGCTGAATATCGTGGATCCCGACGAAATGTTCGCAACTTATGGCGCCGACACCGTCAGGCTCTACATGCTTTCCGATGCACCGCCCGATCGCATGCAGATCTGGAAGGAAGAGGGCATCAAAGGCGCCTGGCGGACAATGAACCGCTTGTGGAACCTGGTGGAGGAAAACGCTCCGAAAGCCGCGCCCGTCGGTACTCCGATCCCCGAAAACCTCGACAATGAAAACCGGGCGCTGAGACGCAAGACCCACCAGCTCATCCAGTCCGTAACGCAGGCGATAGAAGGCGGTTTCCATTTCCATACGGCTGTAGCGCGCTGCAATGAGCTTTTGAACTTCCTGCGTCAGGTAGGGCCCAAAGCGCATCCTGCAGTCTTGAGGGAAACAATCGAGACGGTTGTAAGAATACTGAGTCCGATCATTCCGCACTTCGCTGAGGAAGCATGGGAAAAGCTCGGGCACAGCGAAAGCATTTTCAGCGCAGGCTGGCCCGAGGCGGATCCACGCGTTGCAGCCGAGGAAGAAGTCGAGGTCGTGGTTCAGGTCAATGGAAAAGTCCGCTCTCGTCTGAGAGTGCCTGCGGACATATCCGAAAAAGAACTTCAAGAGCTGGCTCTCTCGGACGAGAAGGTGAAAAAGGCGATTGAAGGTAAGAACGTGGCCAAGGTCATAGTGGTTCCCCGGAGACTTGTCAACGTGGCGGTCCGGGGATAGCAGTGCTTCCCCCCGGGTTTGGCCGAAGCCGGACCCGGAGCTTTTGCCGGAGAGTTCTTTATGTTCTTTATTATGTCTTTTTTCCTGCGCGCTTTGCTCGCCGTTTTTCTTATCGTCCCGCCTCTTGCCGCCCAACAGGCCGAACTCCTCCAAGTCGACTGCGTGTGGAAAAAGGCGCCCCACAACGCGTTCACCGATCTGATCCGGTTTAAGGGACGTTGGTTTCTTGCTTTTCGCGAAGGAGCGGGGCACGTGTCACCTGAAGCCTCGATTCGGATCCTCACTTCCCTTGATGCCCGCACCTGGCGGTCGGCCACCCTCATAAGTGAAAAGGGGGTGGACCTGCGCGATCCCAAGCTTTCCGTTACACCTGACGGAAGGCTCCTTTTGGTGTGCGGCAGGCGCACCTGGCCTCCTCGCTTTCCGCGGACCTTGCGAAGCTGCGTAGCTTTCTCAAAAGACGGTTTCTCCTGGTCCGAGCCGAAAACGGTGCTTGGAGAAAATCAGTGGCTCTGGCGGGTGACATGGCACGGGAAAACAGCGTGGGGCGTTGCTTACGGACAGCTTCCCGGCAAGAAGCGTGATTATGCATCCCAGCTTTACCGCAGCGCCGACGGGGTCAGCTGGCGGCCGGTCCACAGGTTCAGCGGGTGGCCCGGGCTTACTGAGGCAACAATTCGATTCGGCGGGGACGACCGCATGTACTTGTTCCACCGCAGAGACGCCGGAACGCGCACAGCGCTTCTGGGCACAAGCAAGCCCCCTTACACCGAATGGAACCTGCAGGACACAGGAGCCTATTGGGGCGGTCCGAATATGATCTTTCACCAAGGGCGGTGGTACGCCTCGGGAAGGCGCCTTGAAGGAGGAGCCAAGACGGTACTCGGCCTTATCGACTGGAAGGCAGGCAAAATCCAAAGCCTTCTGACACTGCCGAGCGGCGGAGATACCAGCTACCCTGGAATGGTCTCATACAAAGGAGAGCTTTACCTGAGCTATTACTCCTCCCACCAGGGCAAGACCTCGATCTATCTCGCCCGCATACGCATAAAGCCTTCGAAATAGA
>CAZGYL010000178.1:0-9171 GCA_964529985.1 uncultured Planctomycetia bacterium
ATGCACATTGTAAGACCGGCGAGTACATGGTGTTTGGCGATCGCTGCGTTTATCATTACGTCGCATTCTATCATTTCGGGGTAGATAAGAAGGCTCTTGAGCCGTTCCCCCTTTATTGAAACTTCTTTGAAACGCCGGCGATCCACGTACACCACTTCAGCACCCAAGGGCTTAACCGCAGCGGCGATGCCGCTTGAAGCGTAACTCTTGGTGGCAAGGTGACAGGTGTTGTCCCCCACCTTGACCTTCTTGGCGCCGGCTTCAAAGCAAAGCCGCACCAAAGTCGCTACAACCTGGGGGTTTGTGTTCGCTGCAAGCTCGGGCTTTCTGTCCCAAGCAATGTTGGGTTTAACCCATACTACATCGCCCCGCTTGACAAAACGGCTCATCCCGCCGAGCTCAGCGATCGCCTTCTCTGTGAGTTTCGCCGCCAGCTTATCGACGTCGGCAGCATTCCGCGCCTTGGGTCCTTTCCATGCAGCTATAACCATTTGGGGCTGTTTGCTGCTGCTTGAAGCTGCGATCGCCCTCGTTCCGAGAGCACCTAAAGTGAGCGCTGTGGATTGGGCCAGAAACCTCCGGCGCGAACAGCTCTTCATGGCATTCCTCCTGTGTCGGTCCTTTTGTTTTCCGGGTAAACAGCCTTTACAGCGCCACCCCCCTTCTCCGCCGGTAATCCATAGTACGGCAACGGCCCGTTCATCTCAACGAGGAGGCTAAAGCACCCAGCCGGGGCGGTACGCAGGCCGGCGGAGGTACCGGTCGGCCTCCGGTGCGTTGAGGAATTTCCGCCTCTTCGGATCCCACCTGAGTTTCTTGGGCACCCGAAGAGCCACGGTACCCAGCAGGATCGTCTCGCTGAATGCGTAAGCCTTCTGGAAACACGCACTTGAAGGCGCCCCACCTCGACAGGCTCGGATCCACTGGTCAAGCTCGGACAGCGGAGGCGGAACCTTTTCAGCCGGAGGTTTGAAAGCCTGCTGCCTGCGCTTGGGAATCAGCCGGGGGCTGCCGCCTGTGAATGTGGCAAGTATTTTTCCTTCATCCCCGACAAAAAGCATTCCTTCGGCAGGTAGTTGCTCTCCGTCCTCCTCAAGCTCTTTGGGAAGCGGGGGCCTCATACCACCGTCGTACCACACAAGCCGTACAGGCGGCATTGAGCCGCGCGCCGGAAACTCCCAGGAGATTACAGAAGCGCGCGGATAGCTCACGCGGTTCTCCTGCTTCCGCCAAGTGCTGCCGACGATTTCCCAAAACTGGCTCCTGCCGGCTTCCACACTCAAAGGCGAGCCGAGATCAAGAATTGTAAAAATTTGCTTAAAACTGTAATGCCCCATATCCCCGAGCGCCCCCGTGCCGAAATCGTACCAGCCGCGGAAAACAGCATGCGTGTAGGCGGGGTGATACGGTCGGTCCGGCACAGGGCCCAACCAAAGCTCCCACTCCAGGCCCTTCGGAACGGGAGGGCGATCTTTCGGCAACTCCGTCATGCCCTGCGGCCAAAACGGACGAGTCGACCAGTTATGAACCTCACGTACCGCTCCTATGACGCCGCTTTGAATCCAACGACGCAAAAGCGGTGTCGTGGGATTGGCCGCGGCGCAGAAAAGGTGAGTGGCGCGTTTTGTCTTCTCGGCCGTCTCAACCGCGGCAACCAATTCATTGAAATAATTCCCGATCGGTTTATGCGTTATGGCATGCTTGCCGAGCTTCATTGCACGCACGGCAACCGTTGCGTGTAGGTGATCGGGGGTCATTATGTAAACAGCGTCCAAGTCCTTCTCGGTTTCGAGCATTTCCCTGAAATCGCTGTAGGCCGGGCAACGGACTTTCTTATTTCCCCGCGAATAAGCCCGCTCCACAAGCTCCCGGCCCACTTCACGGCCGCAGCGGCAGCCCCGCGCATCCGCCCCCCACTGAGGATCGCGCAGAAAACGCCGGATCTTGGTGCGCAGCTCATCTTTGTACCATTCCACGTAATCATCGCTCCTGCGATTCGGATCGCATACAGCGACGACTCGAAGCTCAGGCTTCTGTAAAGCTTCCATAAGCTGGCGTATCCCTTGAGTGCCGCACCCGACGTAACCGACCGTCACCTGTTCGCTCGGCGGCACGAAACCCGGCCCGCCGACTACATAGCGCGGTATCGCAGCAAGACCGCCCCATGCAACCGAGCACTTCAGAAACCCGCGCCTGCTTGTACGGTTCAACCCGGCCATTGTCACCTCCTTCTTCAGCCCACCGCTGTTCCAGGCAAGTACCCTATCCTACACGCAGAATCCCTCCCGGCGGAAGGCCCTGGGATTGAAGCGCCGGCTGCGCGGCCCATAATCGACCTGAAAGAAGCCTCTCAAAAGAAGCTTTTCCCAAGGCGAGGAGCAACCGGGCATGAAAGAGGCCGTGCTGCACGGCGTTGACTTCAGCGGCAGCAGATATCACGCCCGAAAGATCTGGATCTCAACCTGGTCTGGAAAAGGTGCAGCCGCGGTTCAGGGCGGATTCACTCACAGCGAGCTTGTCCGCTTCATTGAGCAATGCGATCGTGACGGAGCGAAACACTGTTTCCTCATCGACACGGTTTTCGCTTTACCGATTGAGCTCCTCCGCCTGCACGGCGTTGAGCCTCAATGGGACAAACAAGCTGCTTGGCTTGCTTCTTTCCCTTCACCCGAAGCTTGGCGTGAGGCATGCAGGAAGAAAACGCACCTTGAGCCGAAACGACTCACCGACCGGCTGGCGCATACTCCGTTTGCACCCGCCAACGTCCGAATGTACATGCAGACTTGGCACGGAATAGTCTCGGTCCTGCGCCCGCTTCGCAAGAAACGAAATGTCGCAATTCTCCCGTTTGATGCCGCAGCAAGAACACGCCGGTGGCAGAAATGCACTGTATGGGTGGGTGAAGGCTGTCCTGCCTCTTTCTTGAGGGCTGCCGGTTGGCCCGCCCGCGGTTACAAAGGCAAATCTGAGTCTGCAAAACAGCTCAGGACGAAAATCCTCGAACTGCTCGAATGCGAAGAAGGCATTGCGGTCCCCGAGAGCACAGCGCGCTTGGTCATCTCTCAAGCGGGAGCAGACGCGCTCGACAGTCTGCTTTTGTTGCCTGGGGTGCGCAGATTCGAAACCGTGGATCATGTTGAGATCCTGAGAAAAGCTGAGGAGGTCGCAACGGAAGGTTGGATCTACTTTTGAGCCACCGGCCGACAGCACTACTGAGAGCGGCGCTCCAGACTGAGTATCAGCTCCACCTCGCCGGCCGTAAGCCCAAGCCGCTCGGCGATTTCCTTCCCTGAAAGTCCCTGCTGTTTCAAGACGAGCACTCGGCGGTGAAGCCCGTTTTTATCCGGATCTTCGCGGTGCGGGTCGCGGGCGCCGGCGCTCTGTACGCCGGATTTTTCTCTCGGAAAGTTTCGACTCACTTCTTTTGCCTCAGAAATCAAAGCGGTCAAGCGCTCGGCTGCAGCGTCCGCCTCCTGAAGGAGGCGGCTTAAGTGCCTGATCCGGGTTTCAAGCCGGCCTTCGATTTCTCTGCCGAACTCCTCAAGCTCAACAAGCAACTTCTCGGCTTCTCCTTCAAGCGCCCTTCCCGCCCGCCGCTGCGCCGGCGGCCGCTCAAGGCGTTCAGCGGGAGCACCGCGCCGAACCAAGGGCCGCCTGAGGATCACGAAGATCAAAATAAGCAGGCCCGCCATTGCAAGCAGACCCATAAGGGTTCTTTCAGGAATACCTCCGGCCGTGGAGGCGGCTCCCGCAGAGGCGAGAAAGAGCAAGGGCGCCATCATGCCTCCTGCGCTCGGTCCAGGTCAAAGTCAAGCAGCCTCATGATAAGCCCCGAGTAGACTTTTGGATAGAAAAATGTGCTTTTCGGCGGCAACACCTCCCCGCGTTGAACCGTGCGCTCGAGCTCCTCAGGCCGCACAGCCCTCACACGAAGTACCACAACGGATTCACGGACACAAAGCTGTCCGGGCTCCTCCGGAAGGTCATGCGCCGCACGGACCCTCACCGGCTCCCTGAGGCGATCAAGCCACAACTCATGGAGGTAGGCAATCAGACTCCCGCAATCCGGCGGCACCGAAACACGTAATGCGACTCCCTCCGGCATTCGGGGGCTGTAAACCGTAAGGTCAGCTTCTTCCGGTGCGCACATATCAAAAGCAGCGACAAGGTCGGCCGCCCATGCGGCGGCTTCATTCACCGAAGGGAAACGTACCACGCGGTGGGTAGGGAGAATCTGGAGCCCTGAACGCGAACCCATGCCCGCCACCACCACAAGCACCCGTTGAGCTGCAGGGTCCTCAGGGTGAAGCGACGCGTAGTACTGAGCCGTCTGGAACCTGTGGTGTCCGTCGGCGATTATTAGCGGCAGCGGATCCAGCACAGCCTTTGCTTCTTCCCAGAGTTCGCACTCCAGGTTCCAAACAGCATGTACCTCCCCTGCGCGCACTTCGGCCTCCGCCCGCAGGCGCTCTCTTCCGCGCTGCAGCACTTCGGTCAAACGCCCGCCGTCTCTGCAGGCAAGCAAAACCAAGCCCAAGTTGGCCCTGGTCCCTTCAAGAGCCCGCAGGCGTCCCTCCTTTACAGCCCCCATTGTCCGCTCGTGCGGCAGCACTTTCGCCCGCACCGAAACAGCCCCCACCAGCCCCAGAAAGGGCTCTCTCCGGGCGGCTCCGGGGAAACGCACCTCGTAGACGTAAAACGCAGGTTGGGGATCGACCTTGATAATCCCTTCAGCAACCAAGCGGCTCAGAACCGCGTCTGCACCCTGGAAATCCCCTTCTTTGCCGGGTTCGTCCCCCAACGTGAACCGCACCACGTTGTAGGGATTGCGCTCCAGCAAGCGCCGGTGCCCTTCGGGCGTAATGATGTCGTAGGGGGGTGCTGCGGTTTCCCCCGGAGGAGCTTCCGGCGGGCTGAAAAAGGCTCCGCGCACAGGCTCTATCCCGCTCACACGCTGTCCTCTTTCCTCACGACGGGCCGCGACTGCAAAAAAGCCGCATGGGGATCGGCCGGCCGGTTCAACCCGCCGGCCGGACAGGCACTTACGGTACCACCTGGCGGGAACTTATGGAAGAGGAGCCGGGGGTGCGCTTACAAAGGACAGACGCGTGCCGGCGGAAATCCTCAAACCGGAACCGTTTGGGACTCATAAGCTATTATGAGCTTCAGGATATCGTTCAGGCTGTGAGCGGGTTTGTACCCTATCGCCTGTCTTATCTTGCTTAAATCGGGCACTCTCCGGCGCATGTCCTCGAACCCGTCTCCATATGCCTCCTCGTAGGGCACATGCACTATGGGAGAGTCCGAACCGCACAGGGCCACCACCCGCTCGGCCAACTCTGCAATGGAGATCTCTTCGTCGGAACCTACATTGTAAACTTCACCTACAGTGTGGGGACTTCCGGCCACTTTAACAGCGGCCTTCACAATATCGCCCACATAGCTGAAACACCGTGTTTGGAGGCCGTCCCCGAAGATCCGAAGCGGCTCACCCCGGAGCGCGGCACGAACGAACCGCGGAACGACCATACCATAAGTGCCCACCTGTCGCGGGCCGACGGTGTTGAAGAAACGCAATATAGTTACCGGAAGACCGTACTCGTGGTGGTAGGCCAAGGCAAGGAATTCGTCGATGGCCTTTGTGCAAGCGTATGCCCACCTGTGTTTCGTTGTAGGCCCGAAAACCATGACATCCTCTTCTCGGAACGGCAAGCGGTGATTTTTTCCATAGATTTCGCTTGTTGATGCCAGGATCACGCGCTTCCGTTTGCGGGCCGCAAGCCGCAGCACGACCTCGGTACCGTAGATATTGGTCTGAATGGTTTTGACCGGCTGGCGTACGATCAGCTCGACACCGACCGTAGCGGCGAGGTGATAAATCACATCGCATCGGTCCACCAGCTCGGCCATGAGAGGCTCGTTCGCGATTGTATCTATGACGTAATGAAAGTTGGGTTTCGCCTTCAGGTGCTCGATATTCTCAATCGAGCCCGTGGAGAGGTTGTCGATCACGAAAACCTCTTCGCCGCGTTCGACCAATTCGTCGGCCAAATGCGAGCCTATGAATCCGGCACCGCCGGTTATCAGATTCCGGCGGCGACGCCTCGCCCGTCTGGAGCTCAACTGCTGCCAGGCACGCTCATGAAGCTTGCCGTTCTTAGGCGTTCCGTTCCGCCTGTCCTTGCCATCCGCCCCGTCGGACGGTGCTGCAAAAAGCTCGTTCCAATCCCAACCCACGGATCCATTCCCCCATTAATGCGCCCCCGGTGCCCAGGGCTTCATAAGCCCTTCGAAGCCGGCCCCGCACAGGGCGCCTTCGACATATCCCTCTCGGATTTTTTGTCGTACAGGCGGGCCTAATTCTTTGGTGGAAAATACTCCTGGAGCGGAAGAACCCCCCAAGCACGGCTCCGCAGCGCCCGAATGCCGTCGACTGCGGCCCTCGCAGCCGCAACCGTCGTAATGCAGGGGATCTCAAGGTCTATCGCGCGGGCTCGAATGTACTTGTCGTCAAGGTGAGGTCCTCGCCCCTTCGGGGTATTGATTATCAAATCAACCTTCCGCTCGCGCATGAGATCCCACACATTGGGAGTGCCTTCCTGGATCTTTTTCACCAGTTTGACTCCGGTAATCCCGGCGGCCTCAAGGCTCAGGCGCGTACCGCGCGTCGCTACGATCGAAAAACCCATATCCTGCAGAGCCTTCACAATGGGCGGAAGGTACTTCTTGTCCGTATCGCAGACACTTACAAAGACCGTCCCCTGAGCCGGCAACGGCCTGCGTATGGCCATGTGAGCCTTTGCATAGGCCAGGCCGAAAGTGTCATCTATCCCCATCACCTCCCCTGTGCTCCGCATTTCCGGCCCGAGTACGGGGTCCACTCTGGGGAAGCGATCGAACGGGAAAACCGGCATCTTTACCGCCACATGGCGGATCTGAACCTCTCTTGTGAACCCGAGCTCCTTCAAGGTGCGGCCCACCATTACCTTGGCGGCGAGTTTAGCCAGAGGGACTCCGATCGCCTTTGATACGTACGGCACGGTGCGCGAGGCCCGCGGGTTGACCTCTAAAATGTAGACCTGCCCGTTTTGCACGGCCAGCTGCAGGTTCACCAGTCCCCGTACTTCGAGCGCCTCCGCCAACTTGTAGGTGATCTCCCTGATCTCATCGAGCACGGAGCGGCGCAACGTATGAGGCGGTATGGCGCAGCTTGAATCGCCCGAGTGCACACCCGCCTCTTCAATATGCTCCATAATGCCGCCGATTACGGTGGTTTCCCCGTCACTTATGGCGTCGACGTCCACTTCGACGGCCTCTTCGAGAAACTTATCGATCAGGACAGGCCGATCTTCGCTCGCATAGATCGCCCGCCCCATGAACTCCTCAAGCTCGCGGCGGTTCCACACAACGCGCATCGCCTCGCCGCCGAGCACAAAAGACGGCCGGATGAGCACCGGGTAGCCGATCTCCTCGGCAACGGCCACAGCTCCCGCGACCGTCGTCGCCGTGCCGTTTGCAGGTTGGCGCAACCCGAGTTTCGCAAGCAGGCGTTTGAAAAGCTCCCGCTCCTCCGCCAACTCGATACTGCGGTGGGAAGTGCCCAAAATCCGCATACCCGCTTCTGCAAGACCCGCTGCAAGGTTAAGCGGAGTCTGACCTCCCAGCTGCAGAATCAATCCGTCGGGTTTTTCCCGGTCGCAAATGTTAAGCACATTTTCGAGAGTAAGCGGCTCGAAGTAAAGCTTATCCGAGGTGTCGTAATCCGTTGAAACCGTCTCGGGATTCGAGTTCACCATGATGCTTTCTATTCCCTCTTCGCGCAGCGCGAATGCCGCGTGCACGCAGCAGTAATCGAACTCGATCCCTTGGCCGATTCGATTCGGGCCGCCTCCCAGTATCATCACCTTGCGCAAGCCGGTGGGTCTCGATTCGTCCTCAACTTCGTATGTGCTGTAATAGTAAGGTGTTGCAGCCTCGAACTCCGCGGCACAAGTGTCTACAAGTTTAAAGGTCGCCTCAATCCCACGCTCCTTGCGCCAAGTGCGGATCTCGATCGGCGAAGGATACGCTGAGCCGTTAAGCCGCCACAGCCGCGAAAGTTGAGCATCCGAATAACCCAATCGTTTTGCTTCGTAAAGAACCTCCCGGGGCACCTCCTCCGCGCTGCGATACGAGGCGAGGACATCCTCAAACTCGACAAGCTCCTTGATCTGATCGACGAACCAGGGATCTATACCGCTCAGCCGGTTGACTTGCTCGACGCTCATACCGGCTTTAAGTGCGTAGCGTACGTAAAGGATCCGGTCGGCGACGGGCCGCTTCAAACGCGAAATGATTTCCTCCCTGGAAGGCGGTTCGCCGCGCAGAAAGCGATCGTTGGCATCCAGCCCCAATCCATCGCACCTGATTTCAAGCCCTGCAAGCGCTTTCTGAAGAGCTTCTTTGAAGGTGCGGCCTATGGCCATGACCTCGCCCACGGACTTCATATGAGTGGTGAGGGTGTCATCGGCATCCGGAAACTTATGGAATGTGAATTTGGGAGCCTTCACTACGCAGTAATCTATCGTGGGCTCGAAGCAGGCCGGAGTTTTCTTCGTTATGTCGTTGGGGATCTCATCCAGCGTGTAGCCTACGGCCAACTTCGTTGCGATTTTTGCGATGGGGAAGCCGGTGGCCTTGGAAGCCAAAGCCGAGCTGCGGGACACCCTGGGGTTCATTTCGATCACCACCATACGCCCGCTTGCAGGATCCACGGCGAATTGGATGTTCGATCCGCCTGTTTCAACTCCGATCTCACGGATCACCGCGAACGCGGCGTTGCGCATCCGCTGGTACTCCCGATCCGTCAGCGTCTGGGCGGGAGCCACCGTGACGCTGTCTCCGGTGTGAACCCCCATCGGATCGACGTTTTCAATCGAGCAAACAACAACGCAGTTGTCAGCCCGATCCCGCATGACTTCAAGCTCGAATTCCTTCCAGTGCTTGAGGTACTCCTCGATCAGAATCTCATGAATAGGGCTTGTGGCCAGGCCGATTTCCGCTTTCTGGAGGAATTCCTCCTCGTCCCGCTCCACAAGTGAGCCGCCGGTTCCGCCCAATGTGTATGCCGGCCTGATAACGCAAGGGATTCCCACATGCTCGAGCACTTTCTTGGCTTCCTCGATGCTGCGG
>CAZGYL010000179.1:0-9087 GCA_964529985.1 uncultured Planctomycetia bacterium
GGGGGGGACGGGAGGGGGGGATTTCAGGAGACAGCCGGAAGCCGAGCAGTCCGAGCTCACCTGAACGCTTCCGACTCTTGTCTGAGAGGCGCTCGGCCGAAAGCCTACGTACGACATTGGTCTTTCGCAGTCTTGACCGCGAACGAGAAAAAGATTCTACGAATCATGCACATTTATATAGAGTCTAAAACCGCCCGCCGAAACAAAGCACCGAGCCGTTTTCAAGCGAAACGATCACATTGCCGTTTCTGTCAACAGCAAGCCCCCAGGGTACGGCGCGTGCGGGCAGAGTTTTCTCCCAAAGCACTTTGCCGCTTGCAAGCTCACAGGCCCGCAGAGTGCGCTGCACCGACACGCAGGCGGCATTCGAACCTACGGCCACCGCTCGGCTTCCCTCGCACTTCACTTCCCAATAAGGTTTTTCCTTCAGCCTCAGCTTGCCCCAAGGCGGTATCATGTGCCCGGTGAAACGGCGCGGCGTTATACACCTGTCGAGTTCCGAAGCTTTTAATTTCGGATAGCACCGCAATATCCGCTTGTCAAGCCACACGATATCCCGCTCTTTGCCCGGAAAATGAAAAATACTCTTTTCACACGAAGGGTCGTACACACGATAGCGGGGGTGGCGGTAAAAAGGCTGGCCCAAAGCGACAACGTGTGTGCCGACTACGGAGAGCTCCCACCCGCGCGGATAAATCGAGGCACATGCCTTAAGCGGTGCAGGGGCGTTCAGGCACCGTCCGGTCCCGAGATCGTAGATAGCCGGAGATACCGCGTTGCCTCCTGCAAGGTATAGTTTCCCGCCGAAAACAAGCAGATGCCCCTGCACGCTTACCCCGGCCCGCACTTCGGGATCCAGGTGCCCGCTTGTGGTGTTCTGCCAGCGGATCTTTCCGCTGCGCGCATCAAGGGCGTAAACATAGGTGCCGTCGTAGTTGACGATTCCGCATGCCGCATAGAGAACCCCGTCCCGCACAACCACACCGCTTGCAGCCGGCCACCGCGAAACCAATCTTCCATACACGGGGATCCGCTCGGCTCTGGGCGCACCGCGGAACCTCCAGCGCAGGCGGCCTTCCGGGTCGAAGCTGTAGATCCACCCGTCGTAAGACCCGACAAACACTCCTTCGGGGCTTGAGGCAGGTGGAAGACGTATCGGCCCGCCTGTAAAAGCAATCCAAAGCTGCTTTCCTTCTTTCCGCGACAGCGCTCTTACAGAGCCGTCGGAACCGGCCACAAAAACATAGCCCCCTGCAGTTACGGGCGCGGTGGGAACCACTCCTTCAGGCAGGCTGACCTCCCAAAGTAGTTCAGCTTTGGAGGCGATTCGTGAAGAGCTTGTGCCTCTTGCCTCAGGATCGTGACGGAAAACCGGCCAATCGGCTTCTGTAACCTGGAAGCCGGTCGCCGGCCGGTCGTACGCAGGCCCCCGCTCAAGCCGCTCCTCTTCCCGCGCTTTCGCTGTGAAATCAAAATCGCCTGCAGGGCCCAAACAGGTGATTCCATAAAGCGTAAGCTGGCAATCGCAGACGGACGGCCACCAGTAAAGCAGGCCGTTTGCAATGGTGACTCCATCGTGGCACTGGGCGCGCATAGGCGAGATCCACTGCGCGGTGCCGGAGGCGATATCGAACCTGACGGTGCCGCCCATTGCGCGGAAGAAAATCGCATCGATCGAACCGCAGGGCCGCGTGCATGCTCTGCGGGAAACAGCGTAAACCCCGAGCACCTTTCCTGAAAGCGGATCGAAACAACGCGTATGGATCTTGCCCCACGGACCGCTTATTCCGAAGAGGCCTTCACGCCTGAGAACAAGCTGGTAGTTGTCATAGGGATCCGTCCAAAGAATCGATCCGTCGCGGGCAGAAATCGCAAAGAGTTTTTCAAACATCGGGCCCGCAAGGAAAAGCACCTTGCCGTCCGTTTTGGCGTAAACCGTCGTACGCCAGTTTGTGCGCCAGTCCTGGCGATTCAGGTTCCTGCCCAGTGCCTTGAAGAACGCCGGATCGGTCTCAGCGCTCTTGCGCCACTTGACCGCACCGTCGGCAGGATCAAGGCAGGTTAAGAAAGACCCGAAACGGAAAAGAAAGAGGCAGTCGTCCTTGAGGCAGATCCCGCGCGCGTCGATCTCTTGAGGCTCCTTATGCACCCATTTTATTTCCCCGGTCTTGGGATCCAACGCCAAAACGGTCTTTCCGTAGCCCCAGGGATTCTCTCGCTGGTTGAAACCGGGCGAAAGCGGATACCACGGCCAGCCGTGGCCGTTTCGCCGCTGCCTTACAACAGGATCGCGAGGTTCGTCTTTCCCTACCATCGCGTAAAGGACGCCGTCCTGAAGCGCCATCCACTTCCAGAATGTGCCGCCCGTGATCTCGGAAGGAGGCTTTATCTCGTACTTGAGTTCGCCTGTCGCAGCGTCAAAAACTTTGCACGACTTGTCGTCTCCGACGTAAAGCACCTCAGGGGTGGCTATCATGGTATTTCGGTGGATCATTATCCCGGGAACCAAAGGCCGCCGCCAAAGTTCAGCGCCGTTGTACGCGTTATATGCAACAAGCGTATTGAGAAGCGGTTCCTCGCGTTTCTTAAACGCAATATGCCCGTAGGCCTTGAAAAGGCGGCCTGCTGAAGCCACTGCGACCTGGGGAAGAGGGCCGTAGCGCGGATCCGCCAGAAAATGCGTCAAATAAGGTGCGCGTGCTATTCTGTCTTCGGACTGCGGATTGTTGTCGGGCCCGTGATAAGGATGGCTCCAATCATCGACTCCCTGAGGAACGGGCTTGCGGAGATTTCTCTCCCCTATAAGAGCTATTCCTCCGGGATGCAGCACCCGGAGTATCTCCTTCCGGGCTTCCGAGCCCAGACCGGCAGGTGCAATCACAATATCGGTGAGGTTCTCGGACAGAAACAACCGGCTTAAGGGACCGAAATCCACGGAAACACGCCTTCCCGCAGGGCCCATTTCCGAAAGCAAAGCCCTGGCTTTCAACGCCTCCTGCTTTGCCTCAAATTGCACGTAAATAAGAAAGTCCGTTTTGTTGACGAACCGGCGGGTGAGCCTGAGGCCGTGATCTTCCAAAACAACAGCAACACCACGTCGGGCCGGAAGCAGCTTCTTTATCTCGGAGAAGCTCGGGCGTCGCCCTGCGGCCGAAGCTCCGCACAGCGGGACGAACAAAGCCGAAAAAGCAAAAACCGAGAAAACAAAAATACGCCTCTTCAGATTCCTTTTCCAAACCTTTTTCCGACCGGTGTGTTTCTCTTTCATTGCTCACCTCGCGTGCTTGAACCGGGTCTCATACTATTCCGGAGTGCCCGCTGCGCGCAAGGTCCCACAAAGCCCGCCCGGCGCCTCTGATCGCAGAACCCGTATCGCACCTCTCCCAAAACATGACCTCTTGTGGTATTACATGCCGAGGAAGAAAGGTTGAAATTAGGCTCACAGCGCATGGAGTTCAGCCATGGCGAACCGACGACAAAGCCGTAGATCGTTTCTGATCCGCTCGCTTGCAGCAGGCTCCTTCGTTCAGGCAAGCTCCTGCAAGACCCCGCACGGACCCAGATCCGACGCGCCGCGGCCGAATATCCTTTGGATCACCTGCGAGGACATGAACCCCAACCTCGGGTTCCTCGGAGACGAATACGCAAGGACGCCGAATTTGGATAAACTGGCGCAGGAAAGTGTTTATTTCGAGCGCGCTTTTGCTACAGCCCCGGTGTGCTCCCCAGCCAGATCCTGCCTGATAACCGGTGTCTACGCCACAAGTTTGGGAACACAGAACCTGAGGTCCAAGTTTCCGATTCCCTCCTTCATGGAAGGCTTTCCTTCCTACCTCAGAAAGGAAGGGTACTTCTGCACGAATAACGTTAAGACCGACTACAATACGGCGAACGAGCCTGCGATTATCAAAGCTTCTTGGGACCAGTGCTCAGCAAGCGCTCACTGGCGGAACCGCAAGCCGGGCCAGCCGTTTTTTGCGGTATTCAACGATATGACCACTCACCAATCCCGCACAATGGTATGGCCGTACGAACGCTTCAAGAAGGAAGTGCAAGCGGAGTTGAGTGCGGAGGAGAGGCACGACCCGGCAGAAGCACCTGTGCCGCCCTATTACCCCGACACGCCGATCGTACGCCGCACCATCGCTCGATACTATGACTGCATAACGGTAATGGACAAGCATGTCGGGAAGTTGCTCTCTCAGCTCAAAGAAGATGGGCTCTTTGAGGATACGATCATCTTTTTCTTCTCCGACCACGGTGCGGGCCTGCCCCGCCATAAACGTGCGCTTTACGACACCGGGCTGCATGTACCGCTTCTTGTGAGGTTTCCCGAGAAGTGGCGGCACCTTGCGCCGGCAGGCCCAGGCGAACGTGTAGGCCGGCTGGTAAGCTTTGTTGATTTTCCGCCGACGGTTCTTAAGCTTGCCGGGATCAAGGTTCCGTCCTACATGCAAGGTATCCCGTTTAAAAAGGAGGCGGTCCCGCACGCAGGTATGTGTACGGAGCCCGCGACCGAGTCGACGAAGCTTACGATCTCGCCCGCTCGGTGCGCGACGAGCGCTATTTGTACATTCGCACGTACATGCCACACCTTTCGTACAATCAGCCGAGCCGGTGGCCCGGCCAGGGCGAAATCCGCAAAGAGATTGAAAAACTTGCTCTTGAAGGAAAGCTTACAAGCGAGCCCCAACGCCGCTACGCTCTTGCTCCGCGACCTCTTGAAGAGCTTTACGATACCGCAACCGACCCGCTGTGCTTGAGGAACTTGGTGGAGTCGGAAGATCACCGCAACGTTCTCTCCCGGCTCCGCAAGGCATTGGATAATTGGATCTTTGAAACGCGGGATCTGGGGTTCCTCCCCGAGGAAGAGGTAGCCCGCCGTTCGCGCACTACGGTTCCCTACTTCATGCGCACGGATTCCAAACGCTATCCGCTCAGGCGGATCAAGGCTGCAGCGGAACTTGTCGGCAGGGGCCCGGGACGACTCCCGGCGCTCATTGATCTGCTTAAGGACGAAGATCCGGCTGTGCGTTTCTGGGCGGCTTTGGGTTGCTCAGCACTCGGGGCGCAAGCTCAACCCGCCGCCGAGGGTCTCAGCCTCGGGCTTTCCGATCCCATACCTTGCGTAAGAGCCGTCTGCGCCGAAGCACTGCTTCGAATAAAAAGCGATCCCGAAGCGCTTAAAGTTCTTACGGAGCTTCTTTCAAGCGGTGACTGGCGAGTCGCGCTTCGCGCCGCGCGGGCACTTGAGCTTCTGGGCGAAAGAGCAAGACCGGCCGTTCGCGTCATGAAAGAAGTCCTTTCCCGCGCAGCCCGGCAAAAGGGGGATCCGGCAATGTTTATTCGCTTCGCGCTTCAGGACGCTCTGGAGCGGCTCCAAGCGCTGTAAAACACCAAGGCCCCTTCCCCCGAGTACGCATTCATTGGAAACGAGGTCGATTCCGCCGCGGCCCTCTGGTAGTATAATCCCCGGTCAAGAGAGCCTGCGGTGTAACGGAGGACTTTCATGTACGGACTTATTTTCGACGTCGACGGAGTAATCGCCGACACCGAAGCCATAAACGCCCGGGCTTCGGCGGAAGTTTTCGAGGAGCTTTTCGGGATTAAGGGAGTTAAGAGGGAGGACTTCGAAGAAGGCATAGGCCGCGGAGCTGAAGCCTATATGCAAGCAGCGGCCCGCGTGCACGGACTCGAACTCACTGGAAACGATTTGGCTCGGGCGGTTGCACTGCGGCAGGAAAAATTCCTCGAAGTGCTCAAGAACGAGGGTCTTGTGCCTTACCCCGGGGTGCTTGAACTCATCCATGAAGCGCTTGAGGATCCTTCGTGGGGCGTTGCGATTGCAACAAGCAGCACGCGTGAAAAATCAGAGGCCGTTCTTAAGGCCTCGCGCATTCCGTATCACCGCATGGTTTATGTGACGGGTTCAGAGGTAAAGGCCAAGAAACCTGATCCCGAGCTCTTTTTGACTGCAGCCCGCAAACTCGGCGTTGAACCGCGGGAGAGCGTGGTTGTGGAAGACGCACCCAACGGGGTCGAAGCAGCCAAGGCGGGGGGCTTCCACTGCGTGGCCGTCACAAACACGGTGCCTGCTGAGAAGCTCAAGGAAGCGGACCTTATTGTATCCAGTCTGGCCGACGTTTCGCTTGAGCGCCTCTACGAGCTTATCCGGTAAAGCGCCGTCTTTGGATCCACCTATCGGCGCCTGAATTCAAACAGCGTGACGCTCAGGGGCGCTACGCTCAGGCTGCCATCGAAAGGCCCGGCGGCCTCTTCTCTGATAACGACTCGCGGCTCCTTACCGGGTTCGTTGTACGCCATGGGATCGCGGTGCGAAATCACCCACTTCCTCCCTTTTCCACGCAGAACAGCGCCCTTGAGGCGGATCCTCAGCGTAACGGCACGCTCCAGCGGGTTCACAACCGAGATCGTCAAAGAACGACGGTCTTCGCTCCACGCACAAGCTACATCGACAGGCTCTGCTTCCCCTTCGATTACAAGCGGAATCCTGCCGAAGTGCCGGCGGTAAAGCTTCAGCACAAGCCCTGTTGTTGCAAAAACAGCGCGCGTCTTATTCGTTTTAATGCAGCCTATTACATTGACCGTTTGAGCGTAATTGGCCATGGCAATGATGTCTGTGTTGCGGCTGTACTCATTAATCCCGGCAGCTATGCCGAGCGCATCTTTGAGGTGGTAACGCACACCGAGCTCCCCGTATATATGCGGCCCGTACCAGTAGTTCCATTCGTCCATTGCAATCCGTATATCTTTGCCCCGGAGTGCGGGAATGGTACGCCTGTAGCGCCTGTGCGCTTCTGCCTTGGCGCGGATCGCGTCAGGGATCTGGCGGACGTGCGCAACGATGTCTTTCTTCTCTCCCCGGTAAAAATGTTCGCTTATGAGATCCATAGCGTCCGCGCAGTACTTGAGCATCACCTCGTCCCACTTGCCTACAGCCCCTACGCCTATCAGTTTGATCGAAGGATCCTCCTTCCGCATGACCCGAGCAAAGAGGTTGTGTTTCTTGACGTATTTCTCAACAGGCATATGTCCGAGCTGCCAAGAGCCGTACATTTCGTTGCCTATTCCCCACCACTTCACCTTGTAGGGCTCCGGGTGGCCGTTCACAGCCCGTAGTTTCCCCATAGGAGTATCTTTACCCCCGTTTGCGTATTGCACCTCCTGGGCGGCAAGCGCGGCATCTCCCAATCCGCTGTTTACAACCACAACAGGTTCGGCTCCAACCAACCTGCAGAAGGTCATGAATTCATCGATCCCGAAATCATTGTGCTCAACGCCCTTCCACGCGGGGTTCTTGCGCGGCGGACGTTTGTCCAGATCACCGATTCCGTCTTTCCAGTTGTAGCCGCTTACAAAATTGCCCCCCGGCCAGCGGTAAACAGGTGCTCCGAGTTCCCGCAGGAGCGCGATCGTATCGCGGCGCATGCCTTTTATGTTGTCAGCCGGCATGAGCGATACAGCTCCAATGCGGAACCACGCGGAGCTTCCTCGGCGCGGAATCCCTACGATTTGAAGCTCTCCCTCGTTCGTATCCCGCTGCGCCTTGAACAAGAACGTTTTTGTCGTGAAGCTCCCTGAAAGGCCTCCTATGCGCACGACATCTCTTTCCGTACCGCCCTTTCCCCAGCAAAGCCTGAGCTCAAGCCCTTTCAGATCCTTTGCAGCTGCAACAACGATTCTGCCCGCGTATTGCCTGCCGCCCAGAAGGCCCAATCCTCCCTGGGCGATACCTCCGGGCGAACCTGAGAGTTTGACCTCGGGGCTGTGCTTACCCACGTACGCGCCTCGGGTGACCATAGTCAAAGTCGTCTTTCCTCCGAGGATCCGCCACGGCGAGGAGGGGGCCCCGACCGGATAAAAGAATTTCCGATCTTGGAGCATTTCCGCCCAAATGCCCCCGTAGATACACCTTCCCAGGTGTTCTATAAACTGCCCGTAGATGTAAACAGGCATGGGTTCCTTTTCACGGTCGGCGTGTATTACAAGAAAAGACCGGGGATTTTCGCTACGCAAAGATCTTGCGCCGCCCGCATTTTTGCCCGCACTTATCTTCAAACCGCCGCCCGAAGCAAGAAGCGTTCCGAGCTTCCGCCGCACTTCCTCATACCGCAAGGGATCTTTGCACCACTTGTACCACGAAGGCGTGACCGATTTCACGAGGGCCTCGACCTCGCTTCGCTTACCTTTTTGCGCAAGCGCCTTGAAGTACTCGTAGTCCTCTATTCCATCACGAAGAGCTTTGAGACGCATTGAAGGGACCGCACCCGGAAAGCCTACGGCCTCAGCCGGATAAAGCAGAGTACCTTCACCGTTGAAGACGTATCGTCCCCTCCGACCGGGAGGCGGATAGGTTGCAGGATCAGTCCAAGGGTCCTCAATAGCGTTCCAGTAGGACAAACCTCCCCAGTAAAGCAGGCCCTCCATACCGTAACGCCAAGCGATCCAACATGGAATCCGGTAGTGGTAAAGCGGAAAATCTATATGCCACCACGGTGTGGGCTTCCCCTGGCAAAGCGCCGTATATGTCCAAATGCTTTCGCCGGCTTTTTGCCTTCGGGCGGCGGAAGCAGGATCAAAGAGGCTGAAAAGCGGCACCCATATATCGACGGCCCCTGCAAGAGAGCCCCATTCGGGGTTCTGGGGTTTGGTTTGCTCGGTTACAAGCACTTTAACCTTCGTCCCCGCACTCCGGATAAGCCGCCCCCATTTGCGTGTAAAAGCGTAAGCCTTCTTGTCATTGGGCTCATCGATCAAGTAGGTGCAGCAAAGGAGATCCTCCTCCCCTAGGGCTGCAAGTACCTTGTCCCAGCTCTTCAAGTACGCAAACACTCGTTCCCGGTCCTTCGCCGGGTCCTTGAAAAAGCGGTGAGGAGGCGGGACGCTCAGGGCGTTGACTTGATAGCGCGTGATGAATTTCTTGAGCTTGCTCAATTGCTGTTCGCCGAAACTGAAAGAGCCATCGGGGCTCAGCCGTACCTGCACGAGCTCAGGCGGAGGAAACGTATTAATCCTGTGCCGGGTTGTAAGCTGCGCGCAAACTTTGTAAACAAGCTCGGAATCGGG